>DYRC01000212.1 GCA_020718925.1 Desulfonema limicola | reverse complement strand
GCACAAATCGCTATCAATAAAATCAATATCTTAAAATCCAAGTGCGTAACTCATAAGGACTACCAAAAAAAAATTAAAATTAAAATTGCTGAGTAAAACGATTTGACAAAGCAAAAAGAATGAATTACGAATCAGGAGCAGTCCTTTGTATATAATGGAGTACGACATGACAACTTTTTCAGACGAACATATCGCCGGGCAGCGTCTGATGCTCGGCTTTGACGGATATGAACTCAACAGCGAATTGAAATATCTTATCAAAGATATGAAAGCCGGGGGCATTATTCTGTTCTCCCGCAACATTCCCGGATCGCCCCAAAATCCGGAACAGCTTAAGCAGCTTTGCCAATCAGCACAGGAATATGCAGCCTCCTGCGGTCAGCCGCCGCTGTTCATTTCCATAGATCAGGAAGGCGGCAGAGTTGCGCGGCTCAAACCACCCTTTACGCAATTTCCGGGAAATCCGGTCATAAAAACCGAAGCTGATGCAGAACTTGCTGCCAAGACAATGGCAGCGGACTTGAACAGCGTCGGAATCAACATGAATCTTGCGCCGGTGATGGATGTTGCTGATGATAAGAGCCTGATGGCGGACAGGGTTTTCGGAAATGATCCGCAAAGGGTGTCCCGGCTGGGCGTTAAGATGATTGAAACGCTTCAGTCAAACGGCATTATGGCAGTTGCCAAGCATTTTCCGGGCATCGGACGCACAAGCATAGATTCGCATCTGGATTTGCCCATATCTGACGCGGCAACATCGGAAATGGATAAGTTTGAACTGCTGCCCTTCAATGCGGCTGTTCAACATAAAACAGCCGGAATCATGCTTTCTCATGTGTTGTATAAACAGCTTGACCCGGATTTTCCTGCAAGTATTTCTGTGCCGATTGCCCGCGACTTGCTGCGCCGCAAGATGGGCTTTGACGGACTGGTGATCACCGATGATCTGGACATGGGCGCGATTGCCAAGCATTATGATCTTGGCACCTGCATCCGGCAGATTCTTTTGGCAGAAATTGATATTGTTCTGATTTGTGCGAGAAGTCCGAAGATTGAAACTGCTTTTGCGGAAATCCTGAATAATTTCAGGGCTTCGCAGGACATGAAAGCAAAGGGGCTGTCATCTTTTAACCGGATTTTGGAAATGAAACGCCGATATCTGAACCTAACCCCCTGCCCCCTTCCCTGAAAGGGAAGGGGAAAAGAACGAAAGACAGATCATTATCCCCTTGAATGTCGCATTGAATTCCTTCACTGAAAGAGAAGGGGAAGAGAACGGAAGACTCCCCTCTCCGTTTCGGAGAGGGGCCGGGGGAGAGGTGAGTTTATGATTATACTTGGAATTGAAACATCATGCGATGAAACCGCCGCCGCTGTGGTGCGTGACGGAACGCAGATTTTATCGTCTGTGGTATCGTCTCAGATTGCGGTGCATAAACCTTACGGCGGTGTCGTTCCCGAACTGGCGTCTCGCAAGCATCTTGAAGCCATTGTGCCGGTAGTCCGCGAAGCGCTGCATATTGCTCAGATTTCTCCCAAAGACCTTGATGCGGTTGCTGCAACACAGGGACCCGGATTAGTCGGCGCGTTGCTGATAGGCTTTTCTTTTGCAAAAGCATACTCATACAGTCTCGGCATCCCGTATCTTGCGGTGAATCATTTGGAAGGACATATCCGCTCTGTATTTCTGGAGGAAAATCCCCCGCCCTATCCGTTTGCGGCTCTGCTGGTTTCAGGCGGGCATACGAGCATCTATTATGTTACCTCTCCCACTGTGTATGAGCAACTGGGACAGACCGTAGATGATGCGGCAGGTGAGGCGTTTGATAAGGTATCCAAAATGCTGGGGCTTGGCTATCCGGGCGGAACCATTATCGGAAAAATGGCTGCTTCGGGCAATCCTGAAAAAATTATTTTTCCCAGAATTTATCTGGATAAATCCGGCTTTAATTTCAGCTTCAGCGGACTCAAAACTGCTGTAAATCGTTATATTCAGACGCATCCTGATTATCGCACTGAAATAAACGATATAGCCGCCGGTTTTCAGGAAGCGGTGGTTGATGTGCTGTCATATAAGCTGATTCATGCGGCTTGTGAGAAAAATTGTCGTCATATTGCCATTGTCGGCGGTGTTGCCGCAAACAGCCGATTGCGCGAAAAGATACGCCTTGATGCCGAACATAAGGGTATCTCAGTACATATTCCCTCAATTCAGTTGTGCGGCGATAATGCGGCAATGATTGCGGCTGCGGGCTATTCGGATATTGCGGCAGGCAGGCATTCGGAAATGAGCGCGGATGTGTATTCAAGGGTACATAGTTACCTAATCTGAACTACAAAATTATCACCTTATTCATCTCCTGACACAACCCCGAAGGCGTTCCAAGCTTTTTTCCGTCCAAAGATAAGACCGGAACCGCGCCCATCAGCGAATTGGTCAATATCACCTCATCCGCCGAAAACAGAGCGTCCGGCAGCATCACGCTATGATTTATTTCATATCCCCACTCAGAAAGAGTTGTAATTGCTATGTTCTGAGCAATTCCCGGCAAAACATGAGCCGACGTTGGCACAATGACCGTCTTGTCCTTTATCAGCAGAATATTTGCCGAATTGCTTTCAGACACACTGCCATCAGGATTTAAAATCAACGCCTCATCCGCGCCCTGCTGAATTGCCCATTTTCCGGAAAGAAAATAATACAGATAATTCAAAGTCTTGTGGTCAGCCAGCGGCGATTGTCGCGGATGCGGATAGGTCATCAGCCGCAAGCCCTTTTCTGCCCTGCCTTCTAAGCGATGTGTATAAGCTCTTGCCATAACCGCAAGAATATCATTATACGGCGGCTTATCCCGCTCCCCTTTGGCAAAGATGATCTTTACTGCGGCAACGGCGTTTTGCAGATTATTTTTGCAAATCACCTGAGAAATAATGTCTTCCCATGATAAATTCTGAGTGAGAAGTGAGAAGTGAGAAGTGAGAAATAGCGAATTTTGAAATCTTTCAAGATGTTTTTCAAGAAATTTTGCCTGACCATTGACTACCCGGATGGTCTCAAAAAAGCCATATCCGAATTGAAAACCCTGATTTGTCAATGGGATAGCAGCTTCGTCCATCGGCTTGAGAATGCCGTTGATCCATGCGTATGATTTTGAAGGAATAAACGGTTGCTGAATCTCCCTGTTTTTTCCTTTGAAAACATCCATCAGGGTTTTGCCTTTGTGCAGGGTTTCCTCATATTCATCTGCCGGATCGGAATCATAAACCACGCCGCCGCCTACGGAAAAAATGATTTTGCCGTTGAGGATGACTGCGGTGCGGATAACTATGGACAAATCCATTGTATCATGAAAGCTGATATAGCCGATTGAGCCGGTGTAGAGATGCCGCCGCACCGGTTCAAGTTCATCAATGATTTCCATTGCCCGGATTTTGGGGCAGCCGGTAATTGAACCGCCGGGAAATGTGGCTTTCAGCAAATCCACCGAATCTTTGTCAGCGTCAAGCCTGCCTTCCACAATTGAGACCAGATGATACACATTCTGATAGCCTTCCACCCGCTTATGTTCGCTCACTCGAACCGAGCCGGCTTCGCAGACTTTTCCGATGTCATTTCGCAACAGATCAACAATCATGGACAATTCCGCATCATCCTTTCTGCTTTCGGTTAATTCCTGCCTGAGCCGCTGATCTTCTTCAACCGTTTTTCCTCTGGGACGGGTTCCCTTAATCGGTCGGGCTTCAACCCGCTTTCCCTGTTGCAGAATAAACCGCTCCGGCGAAGTTGAAACAATGTGATGATCTCCGGCATTGATATAGGCAAAAAACGGCGCGGGATTTCTCTCATAAAGGCATTTGAACAGCGCAAACGGATGACCGGAAAAATCCATCTGAAACCGCTGAGACATATTGACCTGATAAATATCTCCGGCAGCAATGTATTCCCGAATCTGCGTTACCGCGTCCATATACGACTCCCGCGTGAACGCAGACTTGAACCCATCAGGATTTCCGCTGAAATTCCCCTCATTTCTCACTTCTCCTTTCTCACTTCTCACTCCGTATTGCTTCGTCTGATTTTCCAACTTATCGTGAATCACAAGATAAGATGGCGCAAACAAAAGAATATCCGGCAGATGCAGATCGTCCGCACAAGTTCGGGGCAGTTTTTCAATCCGGTCTTTGAGATCATAGGACAGATAGCCGAACAATCCGTCAGCCACCGGAAGATCGGGAATATCCTGATGAAAATGGCGGATGATTTGACGCAACGTATCAAAAGGATCGGCTTTAAAGCAATGATGGTTGCCAAAGGCGGTGATCTGCATATCATCATTGCGTCCTGAAAAGCTCAGCCAAGGATCAGCCGCTAAAATATGATAGCGGGCGCAGTCCGAATTTCCGCCGCTCATCAGAATTACCGTGCCGGGCAGGTCTGCAAAGCGCGATGCAAATTCAATAAAAGGTTCATCCAGTTGAATGATTTCAGCCTGAATATTTGGGGTATTTCCGAGAATATCTTCAAGTTTCATGTCTCAAACCATTTTTAAGCGATGCGATAATATCCGCATAATTACCCATAAAGAATTTTATGTCAACCTGAGTTTTAAAGCACCCCTCCCCCAGCCCCTCCCCTGAAAGGAGAGGGGAGTAGTGATGACGTCTCCCCCTTCCCTTTCAGGGAAGGGGGGCGGGGGGTTAGGTGAGATTTGGTATTAGGTTTGACAAACTCAGGCATTATCTGTTAAACGCTGATCCTGATTGTTTTTGAAATCCGTCTTTGAGCTATGGGAGAATTTGTATGAAAAAAATATTGGGTATGATTGCTTCCCCCCGGAAATTGGGCAACTGTGAAATTATTGTAAAAGAAATCAGCCGACAGGTGGAAGTTCCGCATGAACTGACGCTTCTCAGATTGCCGGAGTTCAATATTCAGCCGTGTAAGGGATGCTACCATTGTCTGTTCAAAGAAAAGCAGTGTATTCAGAAAGATGATTTCAATCTTGTACTGAATGCTATGCTTGAAGCAGATGCGCTGATTTTGGCAGTACCGACTTATTTTCTCGGTCCCAACGGTTCTTTGAAATTATTTTTGGACAGAGGGCTTGCGTTTTATGCCCATGCTGAAAAATTGTGGGGAAAACCGTCTGTCGGCGTGGGAATTGCCGGAATACCGGGCAAAGAAGGCTATACGCTTTTGGGCATTCAGAGTTTTTTGAAAA
Organism: Desulfonema limicola; assembly: GCA_020718925.1. Taxonomy (GTDB): domain Bacteria; phylum Desulfobacterota; class Desulfobacteria; order Desulfobacterales; family DYRC01; genus DYRC01. The sequence continues at coordinate 1,925 of DYRC01000212.1, read as the reverse complement.
TAATGATGTCTGACATCAAAAAAATCACCATGATGTATGGCGCGCTGCCCGGAGAAATCTTCTTTAACGAACAAAATAAAGTCCTTGCCGCTGAACTGGGCAAGTCTCTTTTTAACGCCACGCCTTCACGAGACGCGCATACCTGCCCCTTGTGCGGCGGAGATACCTTTCGCTTTATGGGAGACAACAAGGTTAAGTGTATGCTGTGCAGCAATTCCGGCACAATTGCAGCAGAGACGGGGAGTCCGGTATTCAGCATCACCCCAAGTGAGCATGAACTTTTCCTGAGCAGAGAAGAAGCCATGAAGCATTTTGAATGGCTTTGCAAAATGAAGGGGCGTTTTTCAGAAGAAAAAGACAGATTGAAACAAATCAGCATCTCATATCTGAGCGGAGGAACTTGGATAAAACCATAACGGGATAATTTTGAAAGCAACGCTGAATCATGTTGAAAATAATGCTTATCTCTGCTACCCTTTACAAAAAAATGTCATAAAGGAGGCAGACTGTGAGAAGCCTGAAAAATATTATTCTTCGGAGTTTTGCCATATTGCTGATCATCGGAACGAGCAGTTGCACCAATTTTTTTATAAAAGAGCGTCCGGCAGACGTGCGTCCGACGCCCAAAGTCCCGAATATCAGATATGAAATCAGCAGCATATCCATTGCAACAGAGGATATTCCGGCAAGTTTTCTGTTCAATCTCAAGCGGTATCTGTTCGCTGAACTTTCCAAACGCAAGCTTTTGGGCAGAAAAGAGGACAACCCCCATCAGATTCGCATCCTGATCGGATATTACCGCGTTGTCAAAGATGCAGATGCCAATCATGTTGTGTCTGTGGTAGATGTTACGGATCCCGGGGCGGAAGAAATTCTTGACGAATCGGAAATCAACACATCAGTTCAGAAAGCGCGTAATATCGAAGATGTTGCAAAACTTCATGCAAGAGACATCGTGAAATTCCTGGCAGGAGAGAAAAAAAAGAAATGATAGTGGCATATAAAGGCAAGACGCCCAAAATCGGCAAAAATGTATTTATTGCGCCGACAGCGGTGATTATCGGCGATGTGGAAATTGACGATGGCGCAAACATCTGGTACGGCGCGGTGCTGCGCGGAGACATGTCGGCAATCCGGGTGGGTAAAAATACCAACATACAGGATAACTGTACCGTGCATACGGATTTCGGAAAATCCGCCATTATCGGTCAGGGCGTAACCGTGGGACATAACGCGGTGGTTCACGGCTGCACGGTTGAAGACAACTGCCTGATCGGCATCAGCGCGGTGGTTCTGAACAACGCTGTTATAAAAACCGGAAGCATTGTGGCTGCCGGATCCGTTGTCAGAGAAGGGCAGGTGGTGGGTCCCGGTCATCTTGTAACCGGCATTCCGGCATCGCTGAAGAAAACATTGTCAGAAGAAGAAATAGAATCTCTTCGGCTTCCTGCCCTGGTTTATAGTGAGCTTGCAGATTCTCATAAATCGAATTTCTAATCTGAGCAAAGCTATATCAGCAATTCTCATGTTGAAAAAAGCGGGAAAAAGCAGGATCATAATAAAATGCCAAAGAATATAATACTGAATATTCAGCTTTCTTTTGAGATCGTAAGAAAAGAGAGATGGTATGTTGCCTCATGTCCGGCTCTGGATGTATTTTCGCAGGGTGAAACCGAAAAAAAGGCAGAAAAGAATCTGAAAGAAACTCTGTGTCTGTTTTTAACATCCTGTGTTGAACGGGGAACTTTGGATGCTGTGCTGAAGGATTGCGGGTTAAAACCTATTTCAGAGTCCGATCCTGAAATAAAACCGCTGGAAAGATATATCAGCATTCCGTTATATCTGTTGTCTGATAAGGTTATATCCGAACAATTCCATATCACATAATATTCAGTCAGTCATGACCGGATTTTATATTTTTTTAT
>DYRC01000211.1 GCA_020718925.1 Desulfonema limicola | reverse complement strand
TTGCTCAGGCGATGAATCGTGATCTTGCGCCTTGAAATGTCATGGGCGCAACGCTGATGCTAACGCCGAGTTCTTTTCCGACAACTTCTCAATACAGGCGTCAAATTTGACAAATGCCTTATCCCAGTTCCACTGTTCCCGGACGTATTTTATTCCGTTTTTAGAAAACCGCTCATGCAGCTCCGGGGATTCCATCAGCCGAATCACCGCATCCGCCAATGCCTGAGCATCTCTGTCAATCAGAATGCCGGTTTCGCCGTCAATGATGCTTTCTCTGACGCCGCCTTCTTTTACGCCGATGACCGGTGTGCCGCAAGCCATACTTTCAAGCGGCACCAATCCGAGCGGTTCCATCAGGGGCATAAACACCACTGCCAACGCCTCGTTATACAGCCGGATCAGTTCTTCATCTGTGATGCTTTCAAAAACAGATAATTTTACCTCTTTTTCTTTGGCAAGCGATAGCAATTCGTTGTAAATTCGTGGCTGTCTGCGTCCAGCCACAATTACAAGCGATGGTCGTTTATCAGAAGGAATCAGGGATAAACCCAAGACAATATCTTTAAATCCTTTGGTTTCCTCAATTCCTCCGACAGACATGACATAGTTCTTTCTTGGCAGATTCAGCGGATGAAAGCGCGATATATCAATGCCCGGATAAATCACTTTTGCAAAAACGCCATAAACTTTGTAAATATATTCGCGGGTATAATACGAATTGGTCAGCACCAACGAAGCGGCTTGAGCGTTGGTTTTGCTGACATGCCCGACCAGCACATTATCTGCCTGATACAGCGCGGCAGACAGCTTTTTATAAAGCCTGATGAGCGGCGGCTGTCCTTCGCAGGAAAAATTGCTGACGATCAGATGCAGCGGTTCATAAGCCTCGCGCTTGGGATGATGAAGATAAAAAATGGACGGAATTTTCACAAATCTCAGTTGATACGGCGCTCTGAGAAGATTGCACACATCTGAAAACATCAGGTCATAGCCCCGGCTGTTGATGTCTTTGCACATTTGCTGTGAAACGCGCTTTAATTGCCTGAGATAAAATACTTTTCTGAACAGATCCGCAGCTAAAGAAACAATATAGGGCTTAAAGCTCAGATCCCTGAACTGCGCCATCGGATAACTGTAAATCTCTTTTACATACTCTGCAAAAGGGAATTTCTGAATCGGTGTGCCGGACAGATGATACAAATCAACGGTGTGTCCGTTTTGGGCAAGATGTTTGACAAACTCGAAAAATACCCGCCTCGCGCCGCTGCCGTCCATTGAATTGGTATATGCTGCAATTTTCATAAAACCCCTCCCCTGCCCCTCCCCGAAACGGAGATGGGAGTTGAAACTGATAACAACTCTTCATTGTTACAAAACCGTCTCAGATTTTCAAAAAACAGGTTCATGACCTGCTCTACCGAATCAGATGAAAAATACGCGCTGAAACCGGTTATCAGCAGATTCGGCAATTGATAAAAGCGGCTGTTTCTGGGAAGCGGCTTTTCATCAAGGAAAACATCAATACATGCCCCGTGAATCTTTGAATGTTTCAAAGCATCATAGAGCGCGTCTTCATCAATCACCGCCCCCCGGCAGATATTGATAAGACAGGCAGATGGCTTCATCAGACTCAGTTCTTTTGCGCCGATAAGATGGCGGGTTTTGGGTGTAAGCGGAACAGATAATACGATATAATCCGATTCTTTGAGCAAGAGAGGGAGTTCTTCCGGCGCAAGAATCTTATCAACAAAATCAGGCTTTTCCGAATTTTGCCGAGTCGCCCATACTTCCATGCCCACTGTTTTGCCGAGCCGGGCAATTTCACTGCCGATGCTGCCCAATCCCACAATGCCGAGTTTTGCACCGCTGATTTGCCGGGACGGAAGGCTTTTCCAAAATTTGTTACAAGTCTGAAGCGTGTGCTGCACAATATTCTTTGCCATCGCAAAGATCAGCCCCAGCGTAAATTCGGCAATGCGCTTGCTGTGAACGCCTTTGGAACTGGTTAATATTGCGTTTTTTGCAAGCGGTAAAATCCGATCAACGCCGGTGGTAACAGAATGAATCCACTGAGGCGGATATTCTTTCAGCAATTGTTCGCCAATGCTGCCCGCAAGCCCCGGCGGAAACAGCAAAATATTACTCATTTCAGAAGACCTGATCGGCGGATTGGTCCAGCTTAAAGTTTGCAATTCAGCAAACGGATCAAGGTATTTTTCCAAAGGCTGATATGCTGAATACGGAAGAATCCGGCGCAACATTCCTCTGAGCTTTCGGATAAGCGGATAACGCTCTTCTATGCGAAATGTTGCTATCTTTGCCTGCGGCGCAATCTGAGCGATTCTGGTCAGATTTTTTTCAACAGCATATTGCTTTTCCAACGCAATCTGAAGGGTTTTCATTATATTATGCCTTTATTCAAAGATCGTTCCCAAGTATTTTTTCACAATGCGGTTGTAAGGACTTTCACCTGCTGCATCCGGCTTTTTCAATTCAAGCAGAATACTGTTTAATTTCTCAATCAGCTTATCATCGGTGTCTTTATGAAATGCAAAATTGAAAGAGACTTTTTTGAGGCTGTGAACCACCTCATAATCTTTTAAGGATAATCCCATTTGCAGCATCATATAATAGGTGGTCGGAATGTTGAACGCAAGCATATCCACTCTGCCTGCCTGAAGTTTTTTGATATTCAACTCCGCATTCGCGATTCTGTCTAAAGAAGTTTCATCAAAACCCGCTTTGATTAAGAATTGTTCTGTGGCATTTTCACGGATCGTGCCGATTTTATATTTCTTGGCGTCTTCCAATTTGCTGATGACAATTTTTCTACTCTTTAACGCCACCAGCCCGATATTTACTTCCTGAATCGGACCTACCCATTTGAAGAGTTTTTCACGCTCCTCAGTTTTTGCCATGCTGTATAGCATTGAACCGGGTTCTTCCTGAACCGTCTGATACGCTCTTGCCCAGGGCAGTATCTTTATGGCAGAACGATCCGCAGGATATCCGGCTTTTTCAAGCATCAGCAGCAATATGTCTGTTGAAATTCCCTGAACAACACCGTCTTTTAGAAAATTAAACGGCGGAATGTCCTCTGTCATCATGTTGATTTTTTGTTCAGCGCCTGCCAAAGAAGACAGCATCAGCATCCCCATACATGCGATTATCCGTAAACGTTTCATTATTTTCCTCCTTGATAATTCTTTTTTCCGCCCGCAAGAAGCAGTAAATCCCCAGCCAACTCATCAATCTGAGCCGCCTGATCGCTTAATTCACAGGCAGCCGCAGCCGATTGCTGTGCATCGGATACATTCTGCTGAACTGCCTGATTGATCTCCGCTATAACGGTATTCACCTGTCCGATACTGGTATTTTGTTGGGAAGATGCCTGAGATATTTCCGCAACAAGTTCATAAACCTTTTCAGTAACAGATGCTGCTGTGGAAAGTGTTTCGGCAGTTTTTGAAACGCCGGATGCACTTTCTCTGATGCGGCTGTTCATGCCTGTGATAAGCTCGGCAGTGGTTTTTGCTGCGGAAGACACGCTGCCCGCAAGGGTTTTCACTTCCTGAGCAACGACTGCAAAGCCCGCGCCGATGTCTCCTGCCCGCGCTGCTTCAATCGCTGCATTCAACGCCAGCAGGTTGGTCTGAAAAGCGATTGAGTCAATATTATGAATAATTTTAAAGGTGGATTCAAATGCGCTTGACAGCGCGCTCATGGATTCATTCAGCTGCTTCATGGATTCGCCGGCTTCATTGACAAATTCCCGCGCTTGGGTCGCAAGTCTGCTGGCATCTTCAGCATTTCCGGTGTTCTGAGTAACCATCGCCGATAACTGCTCCATAGATGAAGAGCTTTCTTCCAAAGCCGCCGCCTGTTCAGATGTGGCTTGAGACAGAGATTCACTGCTTCGGGATACCTGAATCGCCGCATCCGCAACTTTGCCGGAGCCTTGATTCAATTGCTTTGATATTCTGTAAATAGGCATTACTATCACCTTTTTCAATCCCCAGCGCAGAAACAGCACCAGAATAATATCCGCCAAAAAGATGGCGATAAGATTCGGAATCAGTAAGCGGAACAGTTCGTTCTGCATGAATTTCCGGGTAAGATAAATTTCGATTTTCCCCAACGGATTATTCTGATAGACGATATTCTGCTGCTGCATGATAAAATCACCTGAAACCGCCGACGTTGCGTCTGTGATTTCCCAAGCTGCATTTCTCTGCCTGCCGTAGAGAATGTCATTCTTATCCGGCTTTCTGATAAGGACGGCAAAGATTCGTTTTTCCCTCATTTCGGCAGCCAGCACGGTGTTGATTTTTTTGGCGTCAAAATCAAACAGCGGCAGCATCAGATTTTCCGACATGCGCCAGATCGTGTGTTGAGAAAGGGTATCAAGTTCTTCAGCCAATCGGGAACGGAAGCAGGTATAGTTGAATGCTGCCAGCGCAGATAATATTGCTGTGCTGAAAATCACCAGCAGTATGCTCATTTTATGTCGGATACTGAGAATGTTATATTTTTTTTCAACCGGCTCTGTCATATTTTCCCTTTTATTTTCACACTGCGTTTTTATATGATATACAGCGATGATAATCAAGCAAAAAAAGATCGGACAATAGAGTTGACACTTCAATTGCTTTATCCTATAATTTTTTTCAAATTACAGACTCACTGAAAGGAGGCGCGTTCAATGGATAATAAATCCGGACCCACCGAATATCATACCGGTTCGATCAGCGAAGCAGAGATTGAAGACGAGCCGTCTGTCATCTCAGGAGAGATTATCGAACCGGAAGAAACGGAAGTCGTGCCTGACGAGCCGTTATTCCCGGCTGCGGTGGAAGAAAAATTGAAAGAGGTTCGGAGCCGGGTGGAAAGCGCGGAGCAGAGTCTTCCGGATGACACCATTATTTCTATGCTGTTGAAGCTTTATGAGCATATTATCAACGTAGAAAAGAAAACCGAGCATCTGGATAAAGAATTTCAGGGCAAATTGAAATATGACGCTCATAAAGACAAAATTATTGATAATCTCCATCAGGATCTTCAGGCATATAAAGACGATCTGCTCAAAAAATATCTGAAAAATTTTGTAATGGATATTATCTATGTGATTGATAACATCCGGCGGCTTACAAGTCATTATGCTTCTTTGCCGCTTTCTGAAAAAGACCCGATAAAGCTTTTAAGCCTGATGGAAAGCATTCCGTCTGATCTGGAAGATATTTTTTCCCGTCAGGGAATCAGAACATTTACCTGCGATAACAATATTTTTGATCCGAGACGCCAGCGAATGTTGAAAAAAGCAGAAACCAATGATTTGTCCAAAGATAAAATGGTAGCAGAAAGTCTGCGTCCGGGCTATGAATGGGATGAGCAGGTCATCCGCCCCGAAATGGTGGCAGTGTATGTATATCAGGCAGATGCCGTTAAAACATAAGTGAGGAACTCTGATGAGTAAGGAAAGCAAGCGAATCTTCGGTATAGACCTCGGAACAACCTATTCTTCGATTGCGTATGTGGATGAATATGGCAAGCCGGTAGTCATCCCCAATGCTGAAAATCAGCGGGTAACGCCGTCCGTTGTATTTTTTGACGGCGATAACGTGGTGGTCGGCGAAGTTGCCAAAGAAAGCGCCCGGTTGTACCCGAATGATGTGGTGAGTTTTGTCAAACGCTCTATGGGTGAGCCGAATTTCTTATTCAGGCATAACGACAGGTCGTATCGGGCAGAGGAAATTTCAAGCTTTGTTATCCGAAAAGTCGTTCAGGATGCGGAACAGCAGTTAGGCGAAAAGATTACCGATTTGGTCATTACCTGTCCTGCGTATTTCGGTATCAATGAGCGCGAAGCCACGCGCCGCGCCGGAGAAATCGGCGGCTTCAATGTGCATCAGATTATCAACGAACCGACTGCGGCAGCCATTGCTTACGGTTCAATGGAAGTTGCCGAAGAAAAAGTCGTGCTGGTCTATGATTTAGGCGGTGGGACATTTGACATCACGATGATTGACATCAAGCCCGGAGAATCTATTGAAGTGATATGCACGGGCGGTGATCATAATCTTGGCGGCAAAGACTGGGATGATAGGATCGTAACCTATCTGGTGCAGGAATTTCAGAAGGCAACCGGAATTGCAAAAGATATTCTTGACGACCCGGATACATGGCAGGATTTGCAGTTATCTGCTGAAAAATCCAAAAAAGTATTGAGCCAGCGCGATAAAACCCCGGTTCTGGTTACACACGGCGGTGAGCGGGTGAAAGCGAATCTGGAGCGCTCCCAGTTTGAAATGATTACTCAGGATTTGCTTGAAAGAACCATCAGTCTTACGCATGAAATGCTCGGAGAAGCTCTGAAAAAAGGCTATACCAAGTTTGATGAAATTATTCTGGTCGGGGGCGCTACCCGAATGCCTTGCGTTTCTGCCCGCGTAGCTCAGGAATTTTCCGTAACGCCCAAAGTGTTTGACCCGGATGAAGCTATCGCAAAAGGTGCCGCGATTTACGGGTGGAAATTGTTTCTTCAGGAAGAATTCATGGATCAGGTCGCCAAAAAGACCAATAAAACTGTGGATGAACTTGAAGATATTGACGATACGGAATTGGATTCTCTGCTGGATGAAGTGGAACAGTTGGTGGCGGATGATACCGGATACAGCGTATCGGATGTCCGCAAAGCCAAGATTAAAATCAAAAATGTTACCAGTAAAAGCTTCGGCGTGGTGGCGCATGACGAGAACGACAAAGAAATCGTTTATAATCTGATTGTGAAAAACTCGGATGTGCCGGTGCTTGCCCGAAAATCATTCGGAACCGCAATAGACGATCAGGATGCCGCATCTATCAAAATCATGGAAAACGAAATCAGTGACAACATCGCGCCGTATAACAACGCCGTTGAAATCGGAACAGCGGTTCTTGATCTTCCCAAAGGATTGAAAGCCAATACGCCGATTGAAATCACCTTCAAGCTCAATGAAGAAGGGCGTCTTGAAATCACAGCCGAGGAAACCAGCGAAACCCGCCGCTATGTCAATGTAACCATAGACACCCGCTCCGTGATTCAGGGCGAAGAGCTTGAAGAAGCAAAAGCCAGATCGCGGCATATTATGGTTTCCTAAGATAATGCTTCTGATACTGAAGCTTACAGGTAT
>DYRC01000210.1 GCA_020718925.1 Desulfonema limicola | reverse complement strand
AGAATTAATTTTGTATAAGCACTTATGAGGACAATCCGGGTATGCTTTTCATTCCGAACTCCCGCCCAAAACCAGAATCTCCGCAGAATCATAATTGCCCGCCAAATCCATGACCGTTAAGGTAAAACGCCCGCTGCGTTTGAAACGATACATCCGGGGCTGGTTGATTTCCGAGCGACAGATGACCTCGCCGTTGAGCATCCAGAACAATTCGCCCTCGCCGCCCTGGGCATGAAGCGTGATGGTCGGCAGTTCTGTTTCCGACCCCGGAGGTCTGAACACAGTGTCCGGCTCAATGTCCAAAATTCTGATCGTATCCGGGATGTATGAGACCGGCTTGTTGCAAATCGGATCCATGCGCGGAATCCGCTCTGCTGCTCTGATTTTGGGGCTTAACCAGGGGCGGGCTGCTTTGGGCCACTTTGCGATGGTTTTGACAATGGGATTTGCCACAGAACAATCCGTATCCACGCGCAAACCCGTAGCCGGATTGAGCAGAATATTGATCGGATTGCCCTGCCAATGCTGATCATTGCGATCCGGAAATGTCGGCGGAACAGCATCATTTAATATCCATGTTTTACGGCGCTGATGACAAAACGGATCGTCTTTAGCCAAAGGCGCGATTCCTAGTGGCCAGCAGATTTCAATCCGCCTGACCGAATTGGGAACAGGCGCGGGCGGCGTGTAGCTTCTGGGCAGGCTGTCCACAATGGAGAACAACAACGGAGCGGCAGTGGCTGCGCCATATTGCCCCGGAGACGGCGTTCCGTCCGGTCTTCCCACCCACACGCCAATCGTATGGCGTTCCGTTACGCCGACTGTCCACGCATCCCGAAATCCGTAGCTGGTTCCGGTTTTCCATGCCACCTGACGGGACTGATCCAATGAAAGCCGTCCTCCGGGCAGATCAGGGCGCCGATATTCCTGCAATATCCGGAGAATGATGTATGCCGCTCCGGCAGAGACCATTCGCCGCTCATTCATCGGAGCGTCCGGGGTATAGCGCAGTCTGCCGGATACGCCATCGCGTCCGAAAGCCGCATAACTACTGACCAAATCTTCCAATGTTACGCCGACGCCGCCCAGAATCATGGTCAGATTGGGTTTTTGATTGGGCGGGAACTTCAGATTCAGCCCTCCCTGTCTGAGCCGGGCGTCAAAAAATCCGGGACCCAGCCGATCCAGAATATCCACTGCCGGAAGATTCAAAGACCGCTGCAAGGCTTCTGCCGCGCTGACCGTACCTGTGAAGGTGAGCGCGAAATTTCCCGGACGATAGCCTGAAAACGATACCGGCGCATCCACAAGCAGGCTTTCCGAATGAATCAGACATTCTTCCATCGCAAAGGCATATAAAAACGGCTTGAGCGTTGATCCGGGGGAGCGGTACGCCTGAACCATGTCCACCTGCCCGAATCGGCTGTCATCTGCAAAATCCGCCGAGCCTGAGTATGCTTTGACCGCTAAAGTGTCATTTTCCACCACCAGCGCTGCTGCCGAGGTATGAGCCGGCGTATTCTGAATAAATCCGGCGATGAGGTCTGATACGGTCTGCTGAATAAAGGGATCAATGGTGGTGCGAAGGGGCGTAAACGGTTTTGCCTGATCTTTGAGCCGCTGTGCCAAAAGCGGGGCTGCCATAGGTTTCGGATCAAATCGCGCCAGAACCTCTTCCATTTTGGCATCTTCAACCGTCTCTTTGTCCCACACGCCGAATCGCGCCATTCTATCCAACACTTTATTGCGCGCTTTTGCCGCCAATTTCGGACGCCGATCCGGGCGCAGACGGGTGGGAGATTGCGGCAAAACAGCCAATAACGCGGCTTCGGCATGGCTTAATTCTTTGGCGGATTTTCCCAGATAGGCAAAGCTTGCGGCTTGTACGCCTTCAATGGGTCCCCCGAAAGGCGCGTAATTGAGATACATATTCAGAATCTCAGTTTTGCTGAAATGAACTTCCAACTGAATTGCGCGGAACATCTGATGCAGCTTTCCGGATATGCTTTTGGAATGCGAATGAAGGATTCGGGCAACCTGCATGGTCAGGGTTGATCCGCCGGATTTGGGCTGACGATAGCGAAAGTATTGCCCCAAAGCGCGTATCATTGAGAGCGGATTGATTCCCGGATGCCGATAAAACCAACGGTCTTCATAATTGAGCAACGCCTGAATATACAAGGGCGAAACATCATCTGCCTTAACCTGATACCGCCACACGCCGTTTTTGTCCGGAAATGTCCGAAGCGGCATACCATCCTGCGCCACAACAGTTATGGCAAAATTTTTTTCATTTTCAGGCAGGGATAGCGGAAAAAATATATCCATGCCCGAAAACAGCGTTACAGAATATAAGAGGATTGCTCCGGCAAACGCGATGCTGCATAGAAAACGGCGTTTTTTCATAAGACTGCCTGCCTGCTTTCAAAATCTTGCATTGATAAAGATAACATGATAATAAGAATTTCAGAACTCATCATAAAGGATAATACTATGATCCGAAAAATTTTGATAGTTTTTATGCTTCTGTGTCAATTGTCCGCTTCGGGCTGCGCGGTGGTCGCGCTCGGCGTTGCCGGTTTAGGCGCGGGATTGGGAATGTACACCTATATAGATGGCGAACTCAAGCGCATGTATCAGGCAAACCATGAAGAAAGCGTTCAGGCAGTGAACATGGCGCTTCAGGAACTCAATATTTCCGTGAAAGAACAAAAGCCTTATGAACAGGGTAGTACTACTGTGATCAAAGCCGAGCGCATGGATCAGTTGCCCGTTAAGATTACCGTGAAGACCGAGGCCGTCAAAGTGAATGAAATCGGCGTCCGATGCGGATATGTGGGAATATGGGATAAACAGGCGTCCGAGCAGATTCACAGCGCGATTGCTCAACGGCTGGTAAGATAAGCACTGCAGAGTGCAAAATGAATAGAATCTCATTTTGCACCTTGCATTATCAAATTTGCATTGTTTTTCAAATCAGTCCGCAGACCAAATCACAGCCCTTATCCAAATCAATTCTGCTCATGTTCAGCACCAGATGATACAGATTCGGATTGTCATAATCCTGTCTGCCGAATTTCCGATACAGATTGATCCTTCTCTGATCCTCTTTGGCAACTACCTGAGCTGCCTGAGCAGATGTCAGTTTGTAGTATTTTTCCATAAATCTGATGCGGTCTTCTTTTTCCGCTATCATCAGGATGTGGTAGGCATCTTTGCGATCTTTGAGAATATACTGGCTGCCTCTATATACCCTTTGTCATTATCCAAAATTCTGTTTATCGTATTCTTGGAAATCAGTCCTGTGATAAGATTTTCCGGTAATCACATTGAACACTCCGGCAGGAATGCCCGCCTGATGAGATAATTGTGCAAGCGCCAAAGCCGAATACGGCTTTCTTTCTGATGCGTGGGAATCAGATCGCCGTAAATTCGCCTGCCTTCTTCGGCAAACCATTCAATAAAAGATGCCGCATATCCGATTTCGCCTTTGGATTCGGCAAGAGGCTTGCCCTGTTCGGAAAGCTTCGGAATCCGCACCTGTCCATTTTCCGTCAATGGAGCACTGTTCACGAAACAGCGTTGTATTTTTAAGCTCTGCCATTATCTGTCCTCCTGTTGAAATATGTCTGATTCGGAAAAAAATATAGAATTGATTTTGTATAAGCACTTATCTGTCGGCAGAGTAATAATAAACCGCGCTCCGCCGATCTCTTCATTTTTTGCCGTAATCTTTCCGCCGAGGCTGCTTACAAGCTGTTTTACCTGCCACAGCCCGATACCGCTGCCTTTGGGTTTTGTCGTCATAAACGGTTCAAAAATGGCATCGGGAAAAAGTTCCGGAGGTAATCCCGAACCGTTATCAACCAACTCAATCGCAGATAAACCGTCATCCGGCAGATACTTTATTTCGACATCTATTTTCGCAGCACCGGCTTCAAGGGAATTGATAAACAGATTTTCTATAATCCGCAGCAATAAATCCGGATCGGTTTTCACCCGGATCGATTTATCATATCGGATATTCATCTGAAGCCCGGGCAGTCTTTTTACCAGATTCCGACAGCCGTCTGTCAGTGTCCGGCAAAGACATACTTCGCGCAATACCGGCGAAACTTCTCCTTTAAGTGCGCTCAATCTGTCCTGAACTTTTGCCATTCTTTTTAAGGAATCATCAATGGTATCCAGCATATCTTTTTGAAATTCAGGATCATGAAGATGTATCGGCGCATTTTGCCGTATCAGAGAGAGCATACTTGCAGCATTTTTGATGTCATGAAGAATAAATGCAGACATGATATTCCACGCCTCCTGCTGACGGGTTCTGGAAAGCTCTTCTGCCATTCGCGCTGCAAGTAACGCTGAGGCAGCCTGAGTGCCGATGGCAGATAACAGGTCAAAGTCATCATCCCCGTATCGTCCGCCGGTAAATTCCGGTCCCAGAGCAATCAGACCGAGCAATTGTTCTCCGATTGTCAGCGGTACTGCCAAAACCAGATTCAGTTCTGAAAAAAGCGTTTTATCTTCAAATATATATCCTTTTTCTTCCGTATAATAGCGGTGATGTTTTTTCAGATAGCGGATCAGCGTGTCGGTTTGAGAAAGATGATATGCCATTTTTTTATCTGTTGATATTTTTTGAGCAAAAGCAAGATGATAGCCCTGTTTGTCATCTCCCAGCCAGATAAAGATGATATTGGTATAAAGGCTTTCTGCCAGAACCTGATGCAGCGCGCCGACAATCTCGGTTTCGGTAAGCGCGCCTTTGAGCAGTTGGGAAAATGCCAGCCATTCATCCCGATACTCGTATTTATTGATGTAAAAATGGGTGCTGATGAAAAATTTGATACTGTGCCGCACTTTGCCTGACAATGCCATAGATGCGATAGCCGTTATGCCGATGACAAAAAGCAGCCAATACAGAACAATCGGCAGAGGCAGACCGAAGAAGTGCATCAGAAGAATAATCAGTCCCAGAAATATCAGATACAGCGCAAATGCCAACGGCGCAATCACCGCGTAAACCACTTTTCGGGAAACAAATAATTTCCGATTAAGAAGCCGGTGCCGGACAACCGCATATATGATTAAAAACCAACTGAACATGAGAAGTGCCGATAGCAGCAGAAAATGATCGGAATCAAAGCGGAAATAGGTGATACGATAAGAAACTGCCCATGTCAGCGCACCGCAGACCAGAAAACTGCCGACCACCAGAAACTTATATTCCCAGCGATTCACAGGAGACAACCCGCGCCAGAAATGCTCCAATCGCCAAACCATGACCAGCATGGAAAGCAGAAGGAAAATACCGCAATAAAAATAGATGTCGTATTTTTGGAAAAAAAGGCTTCCTTTTCCATCAGATACGCTCCGATTGAAAAAAGAACAGACAGTAATCCCTGATATTGCGATTCCGATCATAATTCCCAGAAATGATAAGCGGCGGGATAGCGAAATATCTGCTGCAGATCTGTCATACAGCCGATAAGCAGTAACAGCCCAGATAAGGGCAAAAATATTTTCGGAAAACAGAATCAGCGGCATCATCTGCGGCTGTAAATTATCCGCCATATAAAAATACTGTGCTGCCAGAAGCGGCAGGCATGTCATCACCTGAATTAATGAGAGGGAAAACTTCGTACCGCTGCTGCTTAACCGGAATGCCCACAGCCCGGAAAGCAGTACACAGAAATTCAGCATGTAAAGCAGGAAAATGATCATCTTTTCACCCCGCTGCGGATGTCATAAATCAATCTGCGGCATCGGCTTTTTTAAGATTGTTGCATTTCTGAAGGTGATATTCAGAAACGGCAGTTTAAGTTGTCTGCCTGAAAAAAATTCGTCTAACGTCAGGCTTTGCAGCTTCGGAAAACTGAAATTCGGAAAACTGATATGACCGGATTTGGCAATAGTTTCAATCATGGGGTTGGTGAGCGGCTCAATGGTTAGAAATACGCCGAGTACGCAGTTATGTTTCACCATTGCGCCGAGCAACGCGTCAATATCTTTGGACTGAACTTTACCGCCTTTTACCTGAAAAGCAGCTCTTACCGTATTTCCGCTATGATCAACCTGATATAATGCGATTCCGTCAACGCCTTTGTCAGCACCTTTTGAACCGAATGTAGCTGAAAACGCATTGAATTTGGTAATCCACCAATCCTGAAATGCAAACGGATTTTTCTTCCATAAATCAATCGCGGTCTTTTTATCAACCGGAAGTCCTATGATGTCATACTTTGATAACGCAAGATTGTATTCTTTCCTGAGACGGTTCTCAATCAGATTTATGGCAATCGGTGAAATATCAACGCCTATCCATCTGCGTTTCAAGCTTTCGGCAGTGTCAACGGTCGTACCGCAGCCGCAGAACGCATCAAGAATGATGTCGCCTTCGTTTGAACCGGCTTTGATGATGCGCTCCAGCAGGGCTTTGGGTTTCTGAGTCGGATAGCCGAGCCGTTCTTTGGCAGATGCGTTAATTATTGAAATATCCCAAACATCCCCGATTCTTCTGCCTTCCGACAGATATATCTTATACGGCTCCTGCCCTTTTCGTTTTTGCCATCTGTACCATTTGCCATCTTCATCCTGCTTATAGTGAGCGTCTGCTTTGCCGGATTTATCCCCGTAATCATCCCGAATATCATTGAATAGTGCAAAGTCCGTTTTGCTATAAAAGAGTATGACATCATGTAATCGCTGAAACCTGTTGCTGAACGCCGTATAACGTTTGTAACTCCATATAATTTCATTCCTGAAATTATCTTTTCCGAAAATCACATCGCAGATGGTTTTCAGATAATGGCTCATAGTCGGATCGCAGTGCAGATAAAAACTGCCGGTCGGCTTGAGAACCCGGTGCAGTTCGATAATCCGTAATGCCATCATCACCAGATACGGAAATGCGGACGGCGCAACTTTGGCATAAGTCATCAGCAGAAGATGGATGTTTTCGGTCTCAATCGTATTGAGTTCCGCCAGAGAATCCTGAATATTTTTCAATGTCCACGTATCTTCAAACGCAATGCGCTGCGCCTTTATTTCTTTGTCATCAAAGAAAATATTGTAATTGCGCTTGCTGTTGAACGGCGGATCGATGTAAATCAGGTCAACGCTTTCGTTGCTGATATATTGCCGTAATATTTCAAGATTGTCTCCGCAGAAGAGCATGTTCATGTTTTTTTCTTTCTTA
>DYRC01000209.1 GCA_020718925.1 Desulfonema limicola | reverse complement strand
CCGGACAGAGTTTATGTTTTACCGGGTGAACAAAAAAGGAAATGCGCGGGATATTGATTTAAAGCAGGTAGTTTCAGAGATTGCTCTGATTTCACCTATCGAACTTCACATTGCTGCCTCTATCCGCCCGGCGGATATTATGAAAGAAATATTCGGACTTTCTGAAGAGATTATCCGAAGCGCGGAGATTGTAAAGTGTATAAAAAACTCATCATCAATGTAACCGAGCATGAAACCCGCGTAGCTCTGCTGGAAGATGGAACGATTGCGGAATTTTTCATTGAGCGCAGAGACGACTCGGATATTACCGGCAATATCTACAAAGGGCGGGTGCAGCGGGTGCTGCCCGGAATGCAGGCGGCGTTTGTGAATATCGGGCTGGATCAGGCGGCGTTTATCTATGTGAGCGACATTGGCGGAAGCTATCCTGATGCTGAAAGCCATATTACGATCAATAATTGGCCCGATCATGACTGCTTTTTCACGCAGGGACACAAGGGATGTCCGATTGAGGATTTGCTCACCGAGGGACAGGAAATTATGATTCAGGTCGCCAAATCCCCGATTGGCACAAAAGGCTCCCGAATTACATCGTATATTTCTCTGCCCGCGCGGTTTCTGGTATTGATGCCCACATCAGATCATATCGGCATATCCCGGCGCATTGAAGATGAAAAAGAGCGAAGCCGGATCAGAAATCTCGTGTTATCATTAAGAAAAGATAATCTGGGCTATATCATCCGGACTGCGGCAGAAGGCTTGGAAGAAGACAAAATCGCCTCAGAGATGAAATTTCTTGATAATTTGTGGGAAAATATTCAGAACAAATACAAAGTCATGTCCGCGCCCTGCCTGATTCATCAGGAACTGACCGTAAGTCTGAGAGCGGTTCGGGATCTTCTGACCCGCGAGGTTCAGAAGCTTATCATTGATTCCCGCGAAGGCTATGAAGCGATTTTGTCCTTTTTAGATACCTTTATGCCCAGCCTCAAAAACGCGGTGGAACTCTATGAAGGCACAGAGCCGATTTTTGACGCGCATAATCTTGAAGGCGATATTTCCAGGGCATTGAAACGCAAAGTATGGCTTAAATCCGGCGGCTACATCATTATTGAGCAGACCGAAGCATTGACGGTGGTTGATGTAAATACAGGTCGTTATGTCGGAAAACATAATCTTGAGGAGACCATTTTAAAGACCAATCTGGAAGCAGTCAAAGAAATTGCCTATCAGATTCGCCTCAGAGACATCGGCGGGATTATCATTATTGATTTTATTGATATGGAGAGACGGGGCAATCAGGACAAAGTGTTCAGCGCGTTAAAAGATGCTTTCAAAAAAGACCGCAGCAAAACGCATATTCTTCCGATGTCTGAGATGGGGCTGATTCAGATGACCCGAAAGCGGGTGAGAAAATCTATCCATCAGATTTTGTGTGAGCCTTGTTTTTATTGTGAAGGCGAGGGCAAGCTGATTTCCCGTCAGACGATTTGTTATATGGTGTATCGGGAGGCGATCAGAAACGCTTATGATATGACCGGGCATCAACTGACCATTCATGTTCATCCGCAGATTGCCGGACTGCTTCACGGCGAAGAAAATCATCTTATCATGGCATTGGAGCATAAGATCGGACGGCAGGTCATGGTCTATCCGAATCCCAAATTTCATCTTGAAGAATTTGATATTATCGAAGTACAGGGAGGTTGAACCAGTGGCAAATATCATACAATTTCCGAATAAATCGGAACTTTCTTCCGAAGAGCAGAAAATGCTCAGGTCTGTGGTGATTAACGATAAAAAACCCGGCACACTTCTTTATGATTTCAATGTCCTTGCTGAGTTTATCGGCGCAGACGGCATACGGGTCAGCGATAAGAACAATCTTTTGCCGATGACCGCGCTGATGGAAATCAATGCAAAAATGGCGCGTCCTATTGAAACAGGACTTAAACGTCCGGCGCAGAGGTCGTTTCCGCATATCAACGGGCTGTATCTGCTGTTGCGTACTTCGGGCTTGACGAAGATCAGCGGTCATGGCACAAAAAAAATTCTGCAGATAGACAAAGACGTTTATGATTCGTGGAAAAAACTGAATCCGACCGAGCAGTATTGTACGCTGCTTGAAGCATGGCTGTTGCGCGGCTATTCTCATGTTATCGGAGAATCTTTCGGAAGCTTTACAGATGAAGCGATTTTCAAATGGGATACGCTGTTTAAAAATATCAGTGCTAAGGGATTGAAAGTATTAGGGAACAAAGAATCAGAGCAGAATATTCTGTATTTTGTGGGAACATACACCATCGGCATTTTGGAATTGTTCGGCTTTATTTCGGTTACGCCGGTCAAGCCCGAACCCGGAAAAGGCTGGCAGATAGATAAAATTCAGAAAATGCCGCTGGGGATTGCCATGCTGAATCTGCTGGCAGACAAGCTTTTCCCCAAAGAAGAAGATACTGAAAATATTGCACAATTTTTAGATGAGATGATGAATGAGGATGAAGATACGCCGATCTTTGATTTGCAGGCGATTATCCGTCCTTATTTTCCGCAATGGGAGAATACGCTTGAGTTTTCGGACGAAAAATTTCAAGACGGCATTTATCTGTTCAAAGTCTCTTTGGATAAAAAAACATGGCGAAAAATTGCCATTCCTGCCAGCGCCGATCTGGATCAGTTGAGCAGCATTATTTTAAAAGCATTCAACTTTGATTCTGATCACTTATATGTATTTACCTGCATAGATCGCTTCGGACTTCCTGTAAAAATTCATCATCCCTATATGGAAGATCATGACATCCTTGCAGACGAGCTGCTGGTCGGCGATCTGCCGCTTGAACCGGGTTCGGTGATGGAATATCTCTATGATTTCGGGGATAACTGGAAATTTGAGGTCATGCTTGAAGCCATCAATCCGTTGAATTTCAAAATGAAAAAACCCAGAGTGGTTGAGTCTCACGGCAAGGCACCGGAGCAGTATTGGTACGGAGATGAAGAAGATTCGGATGATGACGAATGACCACCTCAGACCTTCAGGGACAAATTGAGCGCATCACATACACCAATGATGAAAACGGCTATACGGTTGCCAAAGTCAAAGCTTACGGGCATCATGACCTGATTACCGTTGTCGGAAATTTCATGTCGCCCATGCCCGGTGAAGTCCTTGATATGAAAGGCGAATGGCACAATCATCCCAAATTCGGGCAGCAGTTCAAGGTGCTTTCTTACAACACCAAAGTGCCGGCAACGGTCTATGGCATTCGCAAATATCTCGGCTCCGGCTTAATCAAAGGGCTGGGACCAATCATTGCCGAGCGCATTGTCAGTAAATTCGGCGAAAATACGCTGGATGTGATTGAAGAAAAAATCGAATCGCTGAACCAAGTTGAAGGCATCGGAAAAAAGCGGATAGCCATGATTCAGAAGGCTTGGGAAGATCAGAAAGAGATTCGGGAAGTGATGCTCTTTCTGCAAACGCACGGGGTCAGTTCGGGCTATGCTGCCAAAATTTTCAAACAATACGGCAAAGAAGCCATCACCATTGTTCAGGAAAATCCCTATCGCCTTGCAACAGACATTTTCGGCATCGGATTTATCACCGCCGACAGAATTGCCCAGAAGATCGGCTTTGCCAAAGATTCGCCGATGAGAGCTTCGGCAGGCGTTTTGTATGTTTTAAATCAGCTTGCTGATGAAGGTCATGTGTATTATCCTTATGATCCGCTGATGGATAAAGCAGCGGAAATACTTGAATTAGGTCGGGAAATTGCCGCAGATGCCATTGCACAGCTTGCCGCAGACAGAAAGCTTGTGATTGAAGATTTGAATGATGCTGTTGAGGAATTCAAGCCCAATCATAAAGCGGTGTTTCTGACCCAGTTTCATGTCTGCGAAAGCGGCATTGCCCATCGCTTAAAACTTTTGCTTCATATTCCCAAAGCTATGCCGCTCGCGGATCCGGATGCAACCATTCAGGAAATACAATCGCATAAAGCCATTCAATTGGCTGAAAAGCAGATTCAGGCGGTGAAGTGTGCGATTCAAAGCAAGGTCATGGTGATTACCGGCGGACCCGGAACCGGAAAAACCACGATTATTGATACGGTTATCAATGTGTTCAAAGCATTCGGATATAAAATGCTGCTGGCTGCGCCGACCGGCAGGGCAGCGAAACGCATGAACGAAGCTACCGGACATCCGGCAAAAACCATTCACCGGCTGCTGGAATACAGCATGGCAAAGGGCGGCTTTCAGAAAAACTATGAAAATCCGCTGGATTGCGATGCGCTGATTATTGATGAAGCCTCAATGATTGATACGGTGCTGATGTATCACTTATTAAAAGCCGTGCCGAACAGAGCCACGCTGATCTTGGTCGGCGATGTGAATCAACTGCCGTCTGTGGGCGCGGGAAATGTGCTGAATGATATTATTGAATCCGGCGCGGTTCCGGTGGTGTCTTTGACTGAAATCTTCCGTCAGGCAAAACAAAGCAAAATTATTATCAATGCCCATAAAATCAATCAGGGGTTTATGCCTTACAGCGATAACAAAGATTGTGATGATTTTTACTTTATCGAAAAAGAATCACCCGAAGATGTGCTGAATATTATTTTAAGACTTGCCAAAGACCGCATTCCTGCCCGCTTCGGGTTTCATCCCATTGATGATATTCAGGTTTTGACGCCTATGAACAAAGGAATTGTGGGCGCTGTCAATCTCAATATTGAGCTTCAGAAGGCTCTTAACCCGGAAAATAATACAGAATTTACAAGGGGGCAGCGCAGTTTCCGCTTAAATGACAAGGTGATGCAAATCCGAAATAATTATGACAAAGAAGTATTCAACGGCGACATCGGCAGAATCACAAATATTGACGTTGAATCTCAGGAACTTGTCATTATCTTTGACGGGCGGGAAGTTGTGTATGAGTTTTCGGAATGCGATGAAATTGTTCTTGCATACTCGGTATCAGTGCATAAGGCGCAAGGCTCGGAATATCCGGCGGTGATTATTCCGGTGTTAATTCAGCATTATATGTTGTTGCAGCGCAATCTGATTTATACGGCGGTTACGCGGGGCAAGAAATTGGTGGTTCTGGTCGGGACGAAGAAAGCTCTTGCAATTGCCATCAGGAATGATAAGACTCAGAAGAGATTTACGAGGTTGAGGGAGAGGTTGGGGTGATTGTTATAACAATTAGTATCTTTTCAAACTCAGACGAGCTTAAAAGTCTGAAATAATAGCATTATTATATTACATCTTTTTTCACTATAGTTGCTTCAGTAATTCTACGAGCGAGAAGGCTAGCAAAAACTAAATACTGCACAGCTTTATGCTCAGTTAAATCATGCCTGACACTGTGTGCTGCGGGATTTCTTATACCTGTGAATGCTCCTTGCAATATTTGCATAAAACCTACTTGGTCGTTCCTACCTGAATCAGTTTCAACTTCACTAAGAATCAAGAAAGGGTCTTTCTCAGATAAAGCATGGTTCGCAAGTTTTGCTCCATCTAACTTTATGCCTGTGCGTTCTCTAATCAAATCGCCCAGAGCGATAAAAGCATTTAACACAGCATCCCGAAGATGACCATTTCTATACTGCTCAAATGATTGTTCAATTATCCAAGGATGCATCAGTTCTCGAAGCCATATAATTTTTTCAGTTTCTTGGCTTTCTTGTTTTTTCCTCTGTTCCTCTTCTCTTTGGTACACATCATCGACTGACAGGATATTTTCAATGATGGTAAGAAATTGAGCGGCTTTCTCGAATTGTTCTTCCTTTTTTATTCTGCCAGACTCAATCAGATGTTTCAATATTGATCGTGATGCTCTCCATAATTGAAGAAATCTCTTACCTTCTTTTTCTTCAATTATCTGATCAATATTCGCAATTTCAGCAGCACGCGCTGAAAACTCTGATTCAATACCACATTGATGTTCACAGTAGAGATTTGCAAGTACGATTACATCAAAATGCATACATCCCTGATAACGACGATCAAAATCTCGTTTGAGTTCAGCAAACAAGCATTCTCTTCTGACTTTTAGTCTATTAATTTCAAGTCGATTATTATCCATCACTTCTCTTTGCATATTCATAATGCTTTAATTTTTGAATATATTTTCAAATAATCCTCAATTTCTTTAATGCCGAAAGGCTGGTTGAACTTCCTGAGTCCGAGATAAAGGAGTTTCCAGCTTGATGTGTGTCTGATCTTTGCTATCCAACGCATCTATCAGTGATGAAATTTCATTCAATAAACAAAATCTCTGTTTATGTTCGACTCTTATTCTCATTTCAATCAGTTTATCCTTCCTTCATACAAATCCTGCATCGGAAAACATAAATCATAATCATTCCAGCCAAGACGACCGTGTGCAATTGAAAATTGCTTAAACAATCGTTTATTCATATATTTTTTTATTTCAGGATGATGCGATTTTTTCAAAAACATTTCAAAATCTACAATCTGCTCTGCTCTGTCGCTGAACCACAGATGAATTTTATATGGCGGAATATATTCGGCTTCAATAACATTTATGACAGCATCATCAGCAAGTTTTTGTCTGAGCATATTATTTTATCCTCCGGGTTATTCTTTCAAAGCTGACTTTTTTGTGGAGAATGAAGTAATACACCGAGCGGTTATCCAGTCTGTTCCTGAGATTTCCATATCTTTACACGCTGATAAATGTCCTCTATCGAAGAATTTCCCCAATAATCAGCAATCTCTTTTACCGAATCGCCCTTGCCTCGTTCAAGTAAAACCACAAACTGGGTTGCCTTCTGAATCCCCAATTGTTCCACAAGCAATTTCCATCCTTCGGAAATGAGTGTCTGAGCATCCGGATAATAAGGTGCGATAATATTCATAACTTACCTTCTTTTTTGAATTTATTGATAAACTGAACAGGATTCATAACTGAAAAATATTCCTGACGATAGGGTTTTGCCAAATTGCGATAACATCTGCTTTGTTTCATCTGAGTAACTTTCTTATCACATGACAGACAATATCTTGCTCCCCCGATAATTGCCGAAGCAATATGCAAAGCATCACGCGCTCTGATCTGACACCGATCTCCGATCTGCTGACCTAAATTCAGAATTTTATCAGAATTATCAATGTGTTGAGAGCATAAGCCAAGATACAATTTTACCTTACTGCGCTTGTCTTCACTCAGAATATTG
>DYRC01000208.1 GCA_020718925.1 Desulfonema limicola | reverse complement strand
CCCCGGAACGGAGAGGGGAGACATCTGACCCATCCCCGGAACGGAGAGGGGAGACCCCTCCCCCGCCCCCTCCCCGAAACGGAGAGGGGAGTACTGATGATTTCTCCCCCTTCCCTTTCAGGGAAGGGGGCCGGGGGGTTAGGTTCGCACTGATCTTAATACTTCCTTTTTCCGTGAACTTGACCGCATTTCCGATCAGATTGAACAGAATCTGTCTGATCCGAACCTCGTCAAGCATCAGGCTTCCGGGAATATTTTCTGAAATATCTATGATGAAATCCAAATGTTTATCGGAAATTTTCACGGAAAAAATCTGTCTGATTTCCTCAAAGACGGAAGATAATCTGACCGGTTCATATCGGATTTCCATTTTTCCGGCTTCGATTTTGGATAAATCCAGAATATCGTTAATCAGTGTCAGCAGGCTTTTGCCGCCGGATTTAATCGCACTCAGATAACTTTTCTGCTGTTCATCGCAGAGCAGAGAAGAGAGCAGATCCGTAAAACCGAGAATGGCATTCATCGGGGTTCTGATTTCGTGGCTCATATTTGCCAGAAATTCGGATTTGGCGCGATTTGCCGCTTCAGCCGCTTCTTTGGCATGGTACAATTCTTTTTCGATCTGCTTCTGCCTTGTAATATCACGCGCAACATGGACGCTGCCTGATAACTGTCCATCCTCATCAAAAATCGGCGATACGGTTACAAAATAAAAAGTGCCAAGCCCGCTGTTTTCAATCTCTGTGATATGCTCGTTAGAATCTTTCAACAGCAACGCGTTAGGGCAGTGCAGAGGCGGCTGCTCCATACCATGCACTACGGTATAGCAGGGCTTACCGATACAATCCTGAAAATCAAGACACAATTCTTTTGCCATTGCTTTGTTAAGCCGGGTAATCCGATACTCCTTATCCAAAACAGCAATCAGATCCGGTACGGTATCAAAAGTCTGCTCCCATTCTTTCTTTGCCCGAAGGATCGCGCGTTGAAGCTCACACATTTTGAGCTGCGTGTTGACGCGGGCAATAACTTCCTCAATCTGAAACGGTTTGGTGATATAATCAGACGCGCCGAGTGCCAATCCTTTAACTTTATCCACCGTATCGCTTAACGCCGTCATAAAAATGATGGGAATATCACGGGTCGTTTTGTCTGCTTTCAATCGTCGGCAAACCTCAAATCCATCCATGCAGGGCATCACCACATCCAGCAGAATAAGATCCGGATGAGCCTGCCGAATCGCTTCGATGGCAGTTTCGCCATCTGTGTCAATAAACACTTTGGCGCCCTTTTTTTCCAAAGCGTCAAATAATACGCCCAGATTCGCGGGCGTATCGTCAACAATAAAGATGATTTCAGCTCTCTTACTCATTTTTCTTCCCCGTGATCCGTATGATGATGTTCCAATTTTTTCGATACCCGTTCCCAAACAGCTTCGCCATAGAGTTTTTTAACACAATCCGGACAGATGGCATGAGAAAATAATGCTTGCGAATGCTTTGAAATATAGACCTCAAGCTGATTCCAATATCCTTTATCATCCCGGATTTTTTTACAATTCGCACATATCGGCAGCATTCCGCTTAATGTTTCGACATTATTCAGCGCGTCCCGGAGTTCGGCATTTTTTTTCTCCAGCGATTTTTGCAGATTCCGCAGGGTGAGATGCGTTCTGATACGTGCCAGCACAATTTCTACCCGGAAAGGCTTGATAATATAGTCAACCGCTCCCAAATCCAACCCTTTGACTTCATCTATCACTTCGTTCAGCGCGGTCATAAAGATAATCGGGATACCGCGTGTATCCGCATTCTCTTTCAGCTTTCGGCAGGTTTCAAATCCGTCCATGCCGGGCATCATCACATCCAGCAAAATAATGTCAGGCATAGACTGCCCGATAGCTTCAATCGCAGAGTTACCATCTGTATCTATAAGAATTTTAAAGCCCGACATTTCGAGCGCGTCAAATAATACGCCCAGATTGGCAGGTATATCATCAACGACAAATACGGTTTCCTGTCTCATGGTTACTGCTCCTCTTTCCGAAATAACTTCAAGAATGCACGAATCTTACTCATTTGAAATTCTTTTGCAAGCTGAATCAGTTCCTCTGCAAAGGGAACAAGCTGCTTATCTTTGAGTATCAGGTCATCGGCTTTCTCGCGTATGGCTTGAACATCACCCATTTTAGCAGAAATTGCCAGAGATTCCAAATCTTGCGGACAAGGTGAAATCAACGGAATTTTTGTTTCTTTTGTGTCAAGGGGTTCCTGTGTTTTCTGATATGTCCATTCAGAAGCATCCTGCGATTCAGGAACATGTTCCGCAGAACCGAAAGCAGGCAGTTCCAGTTCCACCCGGAAAACCGATCCCTGCCCCTGTGTGCTTTGCACACTCAGAGTGCCGCCCATGAGTTCGGTCAGCCTTCTGCTGATGGATAATCCCAATCCTGTGCCTTCGTTTTTTTTCAGATAACTGCCGGTCTGATGAAAGGGATCGAAAATTTTTTCCGATTCATCAGGGCTGATACCGGGTCCTGTATCCTGCACTTCAAAGCAGATACGTCCGTTTCTGTAAGCCGCGCTGAATATGACGCTGCCTTTTTCGGTGAATTTGACCGCATTGCCCAGAATATTGATAAGAATCTGTCGGGTCCGTATCTCATCGCCCCGGACATATTTCGGCAGCCGGGTTAATGTTTTGTAATGAAATTCTATACCTTTCTGTATCGCGCGTATCTGAAACATGCCCACGATGTTGTTGATAAAATCCGGCAGGGAAAATTCGGTTACACTCAGTTCAATCCTGCCCGCCTCAATCTTGGAAATATCTAAAATATCATTGATCAGAGAGAGCAGATGATCGCCGCTTTTCTGAATGATTGCCAGCCGTTCTTTCTGGGCTTCCGTAACAGACGGATCCTTTTGCAGAAACTGGGCATATCCCAAAATCGCATTGAGCGGGGTGCGGAGTTCGTGGCTCATATTGGCAAGAAACGCGCTTTTTGCCAGATTTGCGGCTTCGGCAGCTTCTTTTGCTTTGAGAATCTCTTCCTCTGCCCGCTTGCGCTCTGTGATGTCTAATCCGATGCCGCAGACAAATCTGTTGCCATGTTTATCTGTGAATGGAAATTTGAATACCCAGCCGTAACTGACGCGCCCGTCCGGTGTTACAGATTCTTCAATAGCCTCAATCGTCTGATTGGTTTGAAGAACTTTCAGATCATTTTCACGAAGCTTTTCTGCAATCTCCGGCGGATAAATATCTGCATCGGTCTTGCCGCGATACTCTTCAAACCGCATTCCGAAAGTTTTTTCACAGGTTTTGTTCATATATACGCACCGCCCCTGCTCATCTTTCATCCATGCCGGAGTCGGGCTGTGATCCATGAACAGTCTGAACCGCTCCTCGCTTTCTTTCAACTCTTCCTCTGTCCGCTTGCGATCAGTGATGTCCTGTATAAATCCGTAAAAAAAATGCTGTCCTGTCATCGGGTCTGCCCGTTCTCCAAAGGACAGGATAGCATCTATGATCCGTCCGTCCTTACAGCAATAGCGATTTTCAAATACTTTCCATTTGCCCTGACTATGTTCGACATTTTCCACAAACACCGGTCGCCGCTCAGGAGATTCATAGATGGCATCCGCGACAGATGTTCGGTTAACCGCAGTGATCAGTTCATCCGGCGAGGCATACCCCAATATCGCGGATAGCGCGGGGTTGACATAGATGAATTTGCCTTGGGGCGTGGATTGAAACATGCCGATAGGAACATTTTCAAATATCATGCGAATGCGTTCTTCGCTCTCCCTCAGGACGGCGGTGCGCTCGGAGACCAATTCCTCAAGATGTTCCTGATGCTGTCGCAGCTTTGCACTGAGAACTTTGCTTTTCCGCAGCAAAACAGTAAGAAACATCACCATCGCAGAAAGTATGATAAAGACAATACTCATTATCCATATATAAGGCTTATATCGCTGATAAAACGTATCCGGTTTGTTGATAATGATGCTGCCTTCCGGCAATGCGCTTTCCGATATGTCGAAACGCTTCATAACATTGAAATCAAAGACTTTACTTGTCGGCGAATCCATAACTGCCGGAATATTGTCAGCAGGTGTGCCGTCCAATATCCTGAGCGTGAGTTCTGCCACCATGCGCCCCTGATCGGGTCCTGTAATGACATTCCCGCCTGTCATGCCGGTATTCAGGGTGAAATCCAAAAAAGAATACGCCGGGGCGGAACTGGCTGCTGCCATCTGATGATAATATTCCTCTGCCGGAATTAACTGCGATTCCCGATTGTCAAGCGGCGCGCCGAACACAAAAACAAGCGTCAGGGGCGGCAGGGCGGACAGATGTTGTTCAAGATCCTTCAGATACAGATTTTTGAACTGCTTTATCTGATACTGTTTCTGATACGCCGGGATAAGCGTGTTTTCCACGATCTTCTGATTGCGCTGACCCGCTTTGTAATAATCAGAGGTAATAAACACCAGCGTCCGGGTTTTGGGATGCACGGTGAGCGCCATGTCAATCGTGCCGGTGAAATCAATTTCCTCATTCACACCGGTTATATTTGTGATTCCTTTGAGAACTTCGGGACGGAACGAGTTGTATCCGCAGAAGATAATCGGCGTGTTCGGAAAAAGCCGCTCCCGATACTTGATAGCAAAATCAAAGGCTTCGTTATCAGACACGACGATGGCATCATAGCGGAGTTTTCCGTGTTTCATGGCAAATACTTCAGCCAGAGTCGAAAAGTAAGCCGGATCAGGAAAGAGTTTGGCATCCAGAAATTCGATTTTAAGATCTGTTTTTCTGCCGGAATCCTTCAATCGCTGCCGCAATCCGCTCTCAATGCCGTCGCTCCAGATATAGCCCCGATGATAGGAGTTGATATACAGAATATGGCTTGTTTTATCATCTGATGCAGATGCCGTATTTATGCTTATCAGGCTGAAAATGATGACGAACATCAGGCTGAATATTGCTGATTGATAAATATTATGGATTTGTTTCATAGTTTTTTACTCCGTTGTTACGAGTAATCTTATGCCTTTTCCTGATGTAAAACAGCCTTGAAAAACTGTCCCTGCTCAAAAAACTGCGGCGTCAGAAGACTTTTCTGAGCAAAAAGATCATAAATTCGGACAATGCCGGTTCCCAATTCTTCCATCAGCCCTGATTTTCGGAAAATGCGGACGATTATCCGGTTACGGCATTCGGATAGTCCTGTTCCGAGATCGGCAATATCAAGATTACCATGAAGTATTCCGGGACTGATGACTTCCATACGGTTATCGAAAATATTGATTTTTATGCCGGAACCTCTCATGCCGTAATCGCGGTGGACAACCGCATTGACGATAACTTCCCGAACCGCATAAAACGGGATAATCGTGCGTTCCAGACGCCGGATGCCCTCCAGATAAGATTCTTTTCTCAGAAAATACGCCGTATCTCTGCATATTTCCTCAATTTTCGGCAGAATCGGCACGGAATATTCCCTTGTCTCGGCAATATTGCTCATAGTGTTGCCCATAAATCTGGTGATACGGATTCCGGCAAAATCGTAATCAGAAATATCGTTTCCGAACAGCACAAGCCCTGCCACCGTAGGAAAGTAATCGCCGTTATTTTTTTTAAGCAGAGACCATTTTACCAAAGCCTCACGTTTGGGCGGCTTCTGACCGATATGGTGGAAAAAATCCGCAATGCTGTCAGCGTCAAAGTCATCCGCGCTTTTTGTTATATCCATCTCTGTTTCAAAAGCAATTCCCAAACTCTGACGGCGTAATTCTTCGCATATCTGAGGAGATGCGATGCGATTTGTCGAGCCGATACGGATAAAAACGCCTTTCTCAAGCCCCATTGATTTGATAAAGTAAGGTTTATTACTGCCCGGCATAATTCGGACAACAAGAACTTCTTTTCCCTGAATATTCAGAATTAAAATATACGGTGAAATCATCGGTTCAATGCTGTCATGCACCGCATTGGAAATACGTTCTTCAAGCATCAGCGGGTCGGAAACGCCTGTTATTGTCCGATCCTTATCCGATACCCCGATGATTAACTCTCCTCCTGCGCCATTGGCAAACGCAGCTATCGTTTTCATCAATTCGGTCAGTCTGGCAGGAATTTCCCGCTTAAATTCCAATTTCCGGCTTTCCGGCTGACGAAGTTTTTCATGAATATTCATTGTTACCTCCTTAATATATTCATTCATCAATCTTCGGATTTAACTTACCACTTACCACTTAACACTTAACACTTACCACTTAACACTTACCACTCTTTTCCTCACACCCACCCGATTGCCTCAACCGTAACCTTTACGCCGTCAATGTCCTGTACATCAGAAAGTTTTTTCAGCACGGTTTCATCTTCCACAGGCGTAAACAGCACAAGGGTTACGGCGTTCAGATTCAGCAGCGCCGCATAATGGGCAGCCTGAACGCGGGCATAGCGGGTTTCAGCATGACTTTTGAAACTTTTCACTTCGATGATGCCGCGTTTGTTTCCGCATTTGATATGCAGATCAACCCTGCCGTTGCCGGTCGGAAATTCGGGGCTGACAGCACACTGTCTGTCTGTGGCATATTGTAACCACGAATACAGATGGAAATGCCCTACATATTCGGTCAGATGAAGGTCTGCCCGTCTGGGCTGATCTTGCCACGGATTGATGCCTTTTGCTTTCAGGCGTTTCAGATAATCTCTGTACCGCTGTATCAATGCCGGGACATTCAGTTCCGGCGGATCGAACACATCGGCAAGGTCATCAAGCGGATCCAGAGCAAGAATCGGCGTTCCGTATCCGATCATATCGTAAGTCAGGGCATTGTAAATCCGCAGTTGGACAAACGGGGATGCGAAACGGCAAATCTGTTTTCTGCACCCGTCAGGCTCAGTATAAGTTTCATAATCAATAATTCCGTTAAAATAAATATAACTGCACCAGTCCGCATCCAGAGTAAAAGGCATCTCCGCCTTGCCGAACAATCTGAGAATATAATCGCGGTATTCGCCTTTTGCCTTTCTGATGAGATTCAGCACCGTATTGTTCCATTCAGTGCTGCATGAACACATATAAACATATTCCCATGTGCGGCTGTCAATAACGCTGTCTTTTCCCGGATTGAATTTTTCCGTCAGCAGTTCCCCGAACCAGCCGACCAGACCGGGCTGCCCCCGTGTGGAAT
>DYRC01000207.1 GCA_020718925.1 Desulfonema limicola | reverse complement strand
CTAAGTATTGACATAAGTCGTTAATGCGTATAAAAATTCAGGAAAAACAGCGTTAATAGGAGGGAAAAATGAACTCAAAGCGTTACATGATGGTTTTTATTGTATTATTCTCAGTTTTTGTACAAGCGGCAGGAGCGGCGGAATTGGTCATCGGGACACGGGTTGAGCCTCTGATTGATCCGCATAGTCAGTATGTTACTGCAAATATGGCGTATTCCAAGCACATCTTCGGAACCCTGACACGCGTGGACAATAATATCCGTCTGGTTCCCGGTCTTGCCAAATCATGGAAAGCCATTGACAGCAATACATGGGAATTCAAACTGGCTCAGGGGATTAAATTTCATGACGGATCGGACTTTACTGCCGAAGATGTTGTATTTTCATATAAACGAGTCCCGAATATCGGCAACGGGGCGTTTCTCAGCAGTCTCAGAGGAATTGTTGAAACCAAAATAGCTGATCCGCACACGCTTATCATAAAGACAGAAAAACCCAACCCTATTCTGCCGTTTCAGATTAATAATGTGTTCATTGTTTCAAAAAAAGCCTGTGAAAAAGCAGAAACCGCTGATTTTACATCCGGCAAAGCCGCCATCGGCACCGGACCTTATAAATTTGCCGAATTTGTTCCCGGCAATCGGCTGGTATTGCAGAAAAATGAGACGTATCAGGGTGAAAAACCTGCGTTTGACAAGGTTACATTCAGAATTTTCAGCAATAATGACACCCGAACAGCCGCATTGGCCGGCGGTGCGGTGGATATGATTGATTTTGTTCCGCCGAATGAAGTGGAACAATTGGAAAAAAAGAATTTTAAAATCTTCAAATGCGCTTCGGATCGGGTCATTTTTATGACCTGTAATACGCTTAAAAGTTTTCCATTTATCACCGACAAAGACGGAAAAGCCCTTGAAAAAAATCCGTTGAAAGACATCCGGGTACGCAAAGCCTTGTCCAAAGCCATATACCGTGATGCGATAGTTCAGCAGGTCATGACGGGATTGGCGTTTCCGGCAAGTCAGATTATTCCCGAAGGCTGGTACAGCTATAATCCCGAACTCAACGTTGAAAAATATGATCCCGAAGGTGCCAGAAAGCTGCTGGCAGAAGCAGGCTATCCTGACGGATTCGGGCTGACAATTCACGGACCTAACGACCGCTATGTCAATGATGCGAAAATCTGCGAAGCCCTTGCTCAGATGCTTGGAAAAATAGGGTTGAGAATAAAAGTTGAAACTCTGCCCAAGTCAGCATATTTTACCAAATTGGTTCCGCCGCAAAACGAATTTGCGTTTGCTCTTCTGGGCTGGAGCAGTTCGGATGCCGGAGAGTCATCCAACGGATTGGTGTCAATTGCTCATAGCTATGATAAATCCAAAGGAATAGGGATTAACAATCCGGGGCATTCCAATCCTCAGACCGATGCGGTGATTGAAAAAGCGGTGGCAACTGTGGATACCGGTGCGCGGGAAAAGATGCTTCAGGAGGCAATGGCGGCAGTGATCAATGATTATGCCCTTATTCCGCTTCATGCACAATCTGTTGTAATAGCAAGCAGAAAGGGAATCACTTATATTCCGCGTGCGGATGAACAGACGCTTGCAATGAATGCGAAACCGGAATAAACTATCTGATAAAATTCGTAGGGGCAATCCCCCGTGATTGCCCTTTTTTTTAGGAGTCGTCTTGTGAAACTTAAAACCAAACTGACCATATCTTTTCTGGCAGCATGTATTATCCCGCTTTCAGTGGTCGGACTTATTGCATTGAATAGCTCGAAGCGTTCTTTATCCGAACAGGCATTCAGACAATTGGAAAGTATCCGGGAACTGAAAAAAGTACAGATCAGCAACTATTTCAGAGAACGTCAGGCTGATATGGACGGACTGATTCAGACGGTTTCCGGTTTCAGACAGGCAGCTTTTGAAAAACTGAAAGTGTCTCAGGATATTAAAAAGACATATATAGAAGAATATTTCAAGAAATGTCGCAGTGATATAGCCATCATATCCCAAAATGCCATGATTGAAAAAGCGCTGGATGCCTTTTCTTCGTTATTTGATGAACAGGGAAATTTCA
Organism: Desulfonema limicola; assembly: GCA_020718925.1. Taxonomy (GTDB): domain Bacteria; phylum Desulfobacterota; class Desulfobacteria; order Desulfobacterales; family DYRC01; genus DYRC01. The sequence continues at coordinate 5,196 of DYRC01000207.1, read as the reverse complement.
ACAAAGACATGTATGATTTTACAGATAAATATAATTTCAAAAACACATTGAAGCAGTTCAAAGAAGAATACGGCTATTATGATCTGATGATTCTCAGCAGACAGGGAACCGTTATTTATGCGCTGAACAAAGGACCCGATTTGGGACAGAACGCGCTGACCGGGAAATTGCAAGATACTGCCCTGGGCAGATGTTTTCAAAAAAGCCTGAAAGGTATCACTGTACAGGATTTTCAAATATATCCTCCTGATAATAATCAGTTTATGTGTTTTATCGCCGCGCCGATAGTCAGATATGGCGAATCTGTCGGAATTATTGTTCTTAAATTGAACAAAGCTGCTCTTAACAGCATTATGCAGCACCGCGAAGGCATGGGCAATACAGGAGAAGCTTATATTATCGGCAAAGCAGAGGACAAGATCGCTTATCGGACAGAGCGGGTGCAAGGCTATGTCAGTAAAGGCAGCTTCGGGAGCGATGTCGAAAAGGCTTTATCCGGCGAATCAGGAATGATGATCCGAATAGGAGACAGCGGAAAAATCGAGTTAAGCTCCTATATGCCGCTGAATATTCCTGATATTCATTGGATAATGATTTCAACCATCAGTTTGGAAGAGGTGATTGCGCCTAAGCTTACAGGGGAGAAAGAAGATAATTTTTCCAAATATATTCGGAAGTACGGCTATACGGATTTATTCCTGATTTATCCTGACGGAAATCTGTTTTACAGCGTTGCTCATAAAGCAGATTACGGCACCAATCTGATCAACGGTCCCTATAAAGCAACAGGGCTGGCAAAACTGTTTCAACAGGTATTGAAAACAGGGACTTTCGGATTTGCCGATCCTGAGCCGTATCCGCCTTCTGACGGAAAACCCGCCGCGTTTATCGCACAGCCGATGATAAGTGAAAACAATATTGAGTTTGTCATCGCGGCTCAGATGAGTTATGAAGATGTCAACAAGATATTACAGGATCAATCCGGCAAGGGGATAAACTGTCGGACATATCTGGTCGGTTCCGACAAACTGATGCGTTCGGATCTGTTTTCGGATTCTTCCGAATATTCTGTCAAAACATCTTTTGCAAATCCGGATAAAGAGCGCATGGAGACCCGATCCGTACAAAACGCGCTTGCCGGAAATAAGGGATTTGACATCTTAACAGATTACAGAGGCAGACAGGTTTTATCCGCATACATGCCGCTGGATGTATGCGGAACACGCTGGGCGCTGATTGCCGAAATTGACAGTGAGAAGGCATTGGCTGCGGTGAGACATCTCAGCAATGTGATCGGCGGATCCGCATTGCTTTTTATCATTCTGATTATTGTCGGTTCTTTATGGATTTCCGGTTATATTTCCAAGCCGATTCATATTGTAATTCAGGGGCTTAGGGATAGTTCTGAACAAATGATGACGGTGGCGGAACAGGTATCCATAGGAAGTCAGCAGACGGCTCAGAACTCCGAAGAACAATCCGCCGCCATCCATGAAACATCGTCCTCTCTTGAAACAATATCTTCCACAAGCAGAAAAAATGCGGATAAAGCCGGGCAGTCAAAAAAACTGACCGATGATGCACATCAGATTGTTATACAGGCAAATACGGCGATGTCCGAACTGAGTGATGCGATGTCTGAAATATTCAAGGCAAGCCATGAAACATCAGGCATTATCAAAACCATAGATGAAATCGCATTTCAGACAAATCTTTTGGCACTCAATGCCGCTATTGAAGCCGCCAGATCCGGGGAAGCAGGCGCGGGATTTTCAGTGGTTGCCGATGAAGTACGGAATCTTGCCAAACGATCCGGCGAGGCGTCAAAAAACAGCGAAAACCTGATCAGCCAGAATGTCCGGAGAATCAGCGACAGTTCTGATATTATAAACAAAACCGACAAGATATTCAAAGATATGTATGAGATCACGGTGAAAATATCTCAACTGATCCGTGAGATTGCCACAGACTCCGAAGAGCAGAAGCAATATATTGAAAAAATGAGTGCTGTGATAGCAGATATCAGCAGCGCGTCTCAGAGTAATGCGTCATATAGCAGTCAATCTGCCGGCGCTTCCGAAGAATGTCATGCGATGGCAGCAAAACTCAAAGAGTTTGTTGAAAAATTGGACATATTGGTTTAATGTCAAAATTGAATAACCTCACGGCAATAAATTGCCGCGCTATTATGGATTGTCCCTACGGGACATAAAAAAGTCCCGTAGGGACGGCATATAATAGCCCGGAAATTCATTTCCGGGAAAGCGTGATTATGATTCCTTCAAAGATTTCTTCCATTCACCTCATTGCCGTCTGCGGAACCGCAATGGGCGCGGTGGCGGCTATGCTCAAAGACATGGGCTTTGAGGTTACCGGCTCGGATTCAGGCGTTTATCCGCCGATGAGCGATTTTTTAGCCGACAAAGGCATTGATATTAAAGACGGCTTCAGCGCGGATAACCTTGCCCATAAACCGGATTTGGTGATTGTCGGCAATGCGGTCAGACGCGATAATCCCCAAGCGCAGGAAATGTTTCGGCTCGATTTGAATTACTGCTCCATGCCGCAGGCAATAAACCATTTTCTGGTAAATGGCAAAAAAGCATTGGTCGTTACCGGCACACACGGCAAAACCACCACCTCATCGCTTTTGTCATGGATTTTATATGAAGCCGGGCTTGATCCGTCATTTATGATTGGCGGAATTTTGAAGAATTTCAACAGCAATTACCGCATCGGAAACGGCGATTTTGTTGTGCTTGAAGGCGATGAATATGACACGGCTTTTTTCGACAAAGGCGCGAAATTTCTGCATTATGAGCCGTTTATGGCAATATTGACCAGCGTTGAATTTGATCATGCGGATATTTTCAAAGATTTGGCGCATGTTAAAACCGTATTTGAACGCTTTATTTCCGGCATGTCCCCGAAAAGCGCTTTGTTTGCGTTTGATAATGATGATAATATTACCGAATTGATTCAGGCTCAGAAATGCCGCATGATTCGTTATGGCAAACAGCAAGACTCGGTTTGGCAACTCGGCAGCTTTTCACCGCAGCCGCCGATAACGAATTTTGAGATTGTCAAATCAGGGAAATTATTCGGGAAATTCAGAACCAAACTGGTAGGCGAACATAATCTTCTGAATGCGACCGCCGCCATCGGAATTGCCGACAGCATTGGAATTTCGCCTGAAATTATTGCCCGCGCATTGGAAAGCTTTGACGGCGTAAAACGGCGGCAGGAAGTGCGGGGGCAGGTTCGCGGCATTACGGTGATGGATGATTTTGCCCATCATCCGACTGCGGTAAAGGAAACCATCCGCGCGGTCAAGCCGTTTTATCCGAATGGTCGCCTGATTGCCGTGTTTGAACCCCGAACCAACACCAGCATGAGACAGGTGTTTCAGGATGTCTATCCGCATTCGTTTGATGAGGCGGATATGATTTGCATCCGCAAGCCCTCCCGCTTGGATAAAGTGCCTGAATCAGAGCGATTTTCTTCTGAAAAACTCGTGGTAGATTTAAAGAGCAGGGGAAAAAGCGCGTATCATTTCTCAGATACCGAATCTGTTATTGAATTTTTGCTCAAACACGCTGAAGCCGGCGATGTGATTCTGATTATGTCTAATGGCGGATTTGATAATATTCACGATAGATTGCTGATACACCCGGCGCCCATCTGATATCATTCAAAACACCATCTCATCCCCGATCATCGGAGACCACATTTTCCAAATTCCTTCGCATTCCTATTCAACCGTATCAAAAGCGATATGCGCCTGTTTGATAGTCCTCATAAGTGCTGATTCTTCTGATGCTCAATATATGCTTTTAAAACCGCATTCATTTTTAAAGGATAATCATCACCCAGTGATTTGAAATACTCAATAATATCATTGTCAAAATTAACGGATACGGTTTTTACAGTTCTGCAATCAGCAGAATACATGATTCTGACTTCTGCTTTTCTGAGTTCTTCAGGAGAGGGTAAAAAATCTTTTACTATCTCCATATCCAAAGGCTCATCAGTGTAGATAATATCTTTGTTATGATTCATAGACTTTCTTTCCTTTCCGCCAAAATCCGGCGATAATAATGCGGATAATGTCTTTTTTACATCTCTGATGATGACACGTTTCGGATCAAAAAAAGCTTCTCTGGCATCGCTGAACGAAACGCTGTGGTATATCTGGTTCAACAGGTCTTTGTTATGTTCCCATTCAAATCTCCGGGGCAGGATTCACAACGCCGCATCCCCCATCCGACCGTGTCAAACATGGCGCATCTCCTATTGCAACGGTTTAATAGACCTCTTTCAAAACTGAGATTTGCCCCTTGATTTTATTGGATGAAATTGGATGAAAATTGACTTTTGCAAGAGGTCTGATGAAATATTATACATTTCCCTTGACAAAAAGCAAGTTCCTATCTAAAAAAATATCTGATAAATTAAGGTTCATGACAAATGCAAACGGATTGCCGACGATACGGAGGAACAAATTTTATGGATATAAGAAAAGTATCTTTGAAAGCCAGAGTAACGCTGCCGAAAGAATTTGCCGATAAATTCGTATGCGTCGAAAAGATAGGCGAAGGTTTTATTCAGATCAAAACAGGTGAATTTATGCCGGTTTCGGAGCGGATGTTTCATACCGATGAATATAAAAAACGTCTGGACAGATTTGATCGTTGGCTGGACAATCATGTTCCCGAAGAATCTGACTCTGAAAAAATATGCGAACGCCTAACGAAATGATCGTCCGCCTTGATCTGAATAATCCCGAATTTCAGAAAGAGTGGTTCGGTTTGGAAAAAGAGGATTTTGCCGCTTCCAGAACTTCGTTGAAAAAACTTGCTTCGATGACATGGGAACAGGTTTATCTGGACAAAGGACTTCGCTGGGAGAAAATTCAGTCTGTAAAAACAGGAAATGGACGGGAATTATATTCTGTCCGGCTGAGTAAAAAACACAGGGCAGTCGTTCACAGAAAACATGCATTTATGATTTTTGTTTCGCTTCATCCGGATCATGATTCGGCGTACAAATAGCCCGAACCACAGATATGAATTTCTACCGGCAGGCAAATACCCGAAACATTATTTGCCTGCCGCTTTATCACCTTTTTTTCTCTACAAAACTTTATATGATAATATTTATAACAACATAATATATTTATGAATTTCGTATTCTGCA
>DYRC01000206.1 GCA_020718925.1 Desulfonema limicola | reverse complement strand
GGCATAATCATCGCCGACTTCGTAGCGCATGGCAATCACCTGCGGCACGCCGCATCGGAGCAGTTCAAGCGCGGTTCCGGTATAGCCGGGCGGATTTGTCAGAATATCGGAAAGCACGGGAGCCGAAGCGTCTTTGTGATCCTTTTTTCCCATAAGCCGGGCATGAAACGCAGTCCAGTCGCGGACATTGACAAACGTGCCGGAAAGACAGGCGGACAGAAACACGATTTGCGGCATGAATCCGCCCGCGCTTTCAAACAGCTTCACAAATTCAGAGCCGGAAATATAATCCGGTTTGTTGTTTTCAGTCCGCAATTCCAGACAATTATGATGCCCGTGTCCGCTCCAGTGGACAATGTGATAGCCGTTAGCGGATCTGATCTGCTCAACCAGCGTCTCGCGGGTAACGCCGTAGCAGAGAACATCAGTTTTAACCTGTTTTTTCGGCAGGATTTCCTTGTAAAACAGATTGAGAATTTCCTGACGTTCAAGGCGCATGGCAAGAGGACGCGCCCCCGGAGCTTCCGCAAATACCAGCAATACCCGAAGCGGCTCCTGTCCCGAAGCCACTTTTGCCGCAACATCCGCCACAGCGTGATCGCGCTTTGCCGTATCATCGGTAACAACCCGCACGACCAGATTGCGCTCCATCAGAGACGATTCATTAGGCGCAGATCGGGCAATCTCCCACGGCACACGCGCAAAAGCGGCAGCAAGAATATCGTTGCCTGCACAAGGCAGTTTTACCAGAAGCGTTCGGTTCTGAGAAGTGGCGGTCAGTTTCCCGAAAATCTCTTTTCCCAGCACGTCATTTCCGAGAAACACGCCCAGCCGGTTCAGAATCTGCTTGTCAGATTCAGGCTGTTCCGCACCTTCCCATTTCAGACTGCCTTCGTAGCGATCAACATGACTGCGCGTATCGAACAATCCTTCCCACAACGCGGCTCTGTGATCTGCCAGATTCAGTTCATTCGCAGCTTGAAAAACGCCGTGTTCATTCAACAGCCGCAATCTGACGGCTTTTTGTTCAGCGATGGTTTCGACAATGAGTTCGTATTGCATGGGCTTGTCCTTTTTTCACAAATTCGGCATTCACGCTAATATCAAATCTGAATCAATACCCGGCAATAAATTGCCTCACGGAAGGATAAAAAAGTCCCGTAGGGACGACACATAATAGCCCGGAAATTCATTTCCGGGAAAGATATTATCGCTTTGACTTTTTCCTGCTTCTGCCATAAGCGATAATCATCCACACCGCGCCCCCGGCAATCACCGCCAGCACAATAAAAGGTGTATACACGGATTTTGTACCATAAATCCGATCTTTAAGCTTCAATTCCAGCTTTTTATCTGATATGGAAATGATTTCAATAATTTCGGTTACAGAATCCGCTTTCTTCTGAGAAATTTCAGTATATGCAGTTTCCGGAGACAGCTTGAACGAAGCTCGGATCAGCCGGGATTCGGATGCAAAATATCCGGCAGGATTGGCATCTGCCGCAGCTTTATTGAAATAAGCCGCCAAAATCGCATAAAAAGACGGAAGAACCTCTTTCACTCTCAGCCGATTTGCCGGTTCAAGGATTTTATAGCCTTTTCCGCCGATTTCCTGAAACGGATAGGCGATAAATACATAGTCCGGGTGTTTGTTCAATTTCTGAACAGTGAAATAATAAAAAAAATCAGGCATTTGAATCGGATTTGGCGCATCCGCAGAACTAACTGCTGCCAGACACAGCAGCATCCAGATTACAAGAATTTTGGTTTTCATCAGATTTTATCCTTATACTGATTCGCTATCAAAGCACCCCTCCCCCGGCCCCTCCCCTGAAAGGAGAGGGGAGCGCTGATGATGTCTCCCCCTTCCCTTTCAGGGAAGGGGGCCGGGGGGTTAGGTCTGTCAATTAGTTATTATCTGGGAATAGGAAACTCCGGCACGGTTTTCGGCTGGGTTATTTCCCATTCTGTATCTTCAAAAGAAGACTGATTTCCGACCGCGACAAACATAGACACGCCGTTTTCAGGCGCGGACAGGTCATTCACCATCGCATCCGCACGGTTTTCTGAAAGAGCAATATTCAGAAAATATGCGACTCTGCCGGGCATTACTGCCAATGTATCCTTAATCTGAAGATATGGCGCATTTGCAGCATGACCTGAAAAAAATACAATGACCGCATCGGTGTCAGTCGCCATTTTCCGAATCTGGGTCAATTCTTTCAATAGATTAACACCGCTTGTGTCTGAAAGCACTTTTGCCGACACATTCCGGTAATAATTCCCTTTCTGCCGCTCAAGAAGTCCGGCAAAATTTTTTGCTTCTCTGAAATTCCCCATTACCAGCGCGTAAAGATTAGGCTTGAACTCATCGCTTAACAGCAGCCTGCCTTTGCGCCGAAGTTTTACGCTTGCCGGTTCGCTTGAACCATAGCGGTTTTGGGCAATCACAGATACCTCGCAGTCCTGTTCGGGAAGTAATATTTCTACTCCGATGCGCGAAGGTTCGGCATTTTTCACAAAACATCCGTTAATCAGAACGCGGATATTGGCTGCGGGCGCGTCCTGCGGCGATTTGACAGCATATCTGACCAACATTCTCCGCTCAGAAAAAAACTCGCCGTCTTTGGCTGAAAGGATGCTGATAATCGGCGGAAGCATAAACTGAACCGGGACTTCCTGTTTTTTTCCGAGTGCTTCATTGGCAAGGCGGATAGCTTCTGTTTCATCCCTGACAACAAGCATATTTCTGACAATATCTGCCCTGCAATGTGTTGAGCGGAAGCGCGATACCGGGAAAAAATCCGGCGCGGAATCTTTTCCGGTGTTGATCAGCCAGCCCAGCAGATTGTCCGCCCCGGCAGATGCGGTATAGTAGCCCGAAGGCGTCCACAATATCCGGTGTCTGCCGTTTTTATGTGCAAATAAGGAAAGAATTTCTTTTCCGTCTGTCATGCGATACCAGCGGATGGTGCCGTCTCCTATTGCTGCTGCGGCAATCCTGCCATTGGCGGAAATATTGACGCACAACGCGGAACCCGGAGTCAGCGTTGTCCATCTCAGATTTCCTTCATCGTCAAACAATCGGATTGCCCAGTCTGTTCCCAAAATAAAAAAACCGAAATTCGGCGAAATCGCAAGACTTCTGGAAAATTCATTCGGATCGAGTTTAAGCGGCTTTCCGTTTAATTTGGGAGAATCCGCATTTTTCCAATCTGATATGTCCAGTCCTTCGATGATTGGCGAAAACAGTCCGGCAGTTTCTTCAGATTCGGCTAAGATGCCGGAAGACAAAGAAAACACCGCGGGTCGTTTTCCCCATCCCTCAAAACAGAATCGGATCATCGTTCCATCTGCTGACATCATAAATTCGGCAGTATTTCCCCGGTGATCCGCAGACACCGGCTCTTTGAACAGGCGTTTATCTCCGTCAGAATCCAAAATTCCGTAAGCCGGATTACCGGTTCCGAATGCAATTTTATTGTCTTTTAAGGGTAAAATGTGCATCACCGCATCATCAGATGCCGGAAAGTCGCTATAATCGCCTTTTCCCCCGGCAGCCCAGCGGCGGATAAGGCAGGTTCCTCCGGCATCAGCATATCGTCCCCCGGCATAAAGAAATTTGCCATCGTCAGACCATGCAGTTATGCCCAGACTATCATTCACATCCTTAGTTATCGGTGAATACAGATAAGAGAGGTCTTTTGCCGACAGCAGATCCGCTTTTGAAGAATCAGCAAAGCCCACTGCTATTTTTTCCCCATCAGGTGAAAAGCTTGCAGAGTATGGTTCTTTTCCGGCAGACGATATTTGTTTGGCAATCTTTTTAAACTCAGTGTCATAGAGGCGGATAAATCCGTCATCTGAGGTGGTAACCAATCTTCCGGCACGGTCAAACTCTGCCCAGTAACTTGATTTGGCGTATTCCGTATCCTGATATGCCAACGTTCGTTTCTGCATGTCATAGACCCGGATGCCGTTTGCGCCGAACAGCGCAGTTGCCAGATATTTGCCGTCTTTTGAAAATGCAAGATGCCGGATGACATTGGGAATGCCGGTAAACCGGAATATGATTTCACCGCTTTGGGTATCAAACAGATAGATAACATGCTGATTATCCCATTCATATCCTGTCCAGCCCCCGGCGGCTGTGATTTTGGCATCCGGTGAAATGGCAACGGCAAAAATTCTGCCTTCATATTCCCTGCCTATCGGAACTCTCAGGATTTTTTTAAGCTGACCGGTTTCAATATCCCAAACCCGGACGGTTTTATCATAAGAGCCGGTAATCAGAACATTCTCTGCCACGCCGATCCGCCTGATTTGCGCGGTGTGCATTCCGGTTTCAAGGCAGAGTATCGGGCTTTTCGGGGGTTCTCCCGCGCTGACCGTTATTGCTGTCAACAACGCTATCAATATCAGACAAATTTTACGCATGTTTCACACCGATATGAATGACGGCGATCCCGTTGGTCAGCCGCCGATATGTAACCTGAGAAAATCCGATATGCTCCAGCATGGCTTTGAGTTTATCCGGCGATGGAAAAAGCCTGATGGATTCGGGAAGATAAGTATATGCCTGCCGCGATCCGGTAATGATTTCGCCAAGTAGGGGCATGATGTGAAACGAATAAAGATCATAAAGTTTGCGAAATACCGGATTGACCGGCTCTGAAAACTCAAGACACATCATTCTGCCGCCGGGCTTTAACACCCGATACATTTCCTGAAATCCCAAGTCCATGCGGCTTAAATTCCGAATCCCGAATCCCACCATCGCCGCGTCAAACGACTCATCCGGAAATGAAATGATTTCCGCGTTTCCCTGAACATAATCAATGTTTTGCCGAATTTCGGCATGATGTGTTGCCTGCCGCCCGGCATTCATCATTTCCCGATTGATGTCATAAAGAACAGTTCTGCCATCCAGCGCGATTTTCTTTTGGGCAAGAATGGCTAAATCGCCGGTTCCGCCGCATAAATCCAGCACCTGATCTCCGGGCTTGAGATTAAGCAGATTAACCGCCGTCCGTTTCCAGAGATGATGAATGCCGAAACTGAGCAGCGTGTTCATCAGGTCATATTGTTTTGCTACGGCATTAAAATGTCTGAGAACCCGTAAGTCCTTTTCATTGATACAAATTTCCATGTTTTTTCCCCTGCTGCATCAATTTTCATATTGCAAAACCATACCACAGGGCTTAAAGAATATCCAGTCTTACCTCACCCCCGCCCCCTCTCCGAAACAGAGAGGGGAGGCACTCCCTTCACTTTCATGGGATGGAGATTAGAGAATTAGTTTAATAATATAAAGGAGTTAAACTGACATTGGGCTTGCTGGATAAAATCAATTCCCCTGCGGATTTAAAGCGTCTTCCGCAATCAGAGCTTCCGAAATTGGCAGCGGAAATCCGAAAAAAAATGGTGGACGTGGTCTCCAAGACCGGCGGACATCTTGCGCCGAGCTTAGGGATGGTAGAACTTTCAATTGCCATTCATTATGTGTTTGATGCGCCGAAAGACAAGATTATCTGGGATGTGGGGCATCAATCCTATCCTCATAAGCTCTTAACCGGGCGAAGAGATCAGTTTGACACGCTTCGTCAGCACGGCGGGCTTTCCGGCTTTACCCGCATGAGCGAAAGTCCGTATGATGCGTTCACGACCGGTCATAGCAGCACATCAATTTCTGCGGGGCTGGGCATTGCCTGTGCCAAAAGCCTTAAAAAAGAACGCTCCAAAGTGATTGCTGTGATTGGCGATGGCTCCATGACAGCCGGACTGGCTTACGAAGGGCTTAATCAATCCGGAGATCATAAAGACAAAGACCTGATTGTGATTTTAAATGACAATGACATGTCCATTTCGCCCAATGTGGGCGCATTGTCTTCGTTTTTAAGCCGGACGTTTTCCGCCAAATATCTGCAATCTTTCAGAACAGAAGTCGGAGAATTTTTAAAGTCTCTGCCTAAAATCGGCGATGATGTGTATCAGTTTGCCAAAAAAGCCGAAGAGTCGTTTAAAACTTTTGTTACGCCCGGAATGCTGTTTGAAGCGTTCAATTTCACCTATTTCGGTCCGATCAACGGACACCGGCTCAATCACCTGATTAACATTCTCACCAATATTAAACCCTTGAAATATCCGGTGCTGCTTCATGTCCTCACCAAAAAAGGCAAGGGCTATTTTCCGGCAGAAAGCAATCCGGTTCATTTTCATGGCGTGGGCTGTTTTGAAATCGAAACCGGAATCTGTCCGGTCAGCAACGCGTCTGTGCCGACATATACCCATGTTTTCGGGGATATGATGGTAAAATTGGCAAAAGAAAACGATAAGATCATTGCGGTTACGGCGGCTATGCCTGAAGGCACAGGGCTGATGAAATTTGCCCAGGCGTATCCGGATCGGTTTTTTGATGTCGGCATTGCGGAGCAGCACGGCGTTACGTTTGCAGCCGGAATGGCAACCGAGGGCTTTAAGCCGGTGGTGGCGATTTATTCCACATTTCTGCAGCGGGCTTATGATCAGATTCTGCACGATGTCTGCATTGAAAAACTGCCGGTGATATTTGCGCTGGATCGGGGCGGGCTTGTGGGCGAAGATGGGGCAACGCATCACGGGTTGTTTGATTTGTCTTTTTTAAGAAGTCTTCCGAATATGACTATTATGGCGCCTAAAGATGAAAACGAATTGTGCCGAATGATGGCAACTGCCGTAGCGCATAACGGACCCGTTGCATTCCGCTATCCCAGAGGATGCGCTGCCGTGGTTCGGATTGAAGAGCCGGTCAAGCCTCTGCCCATTGGAAAAGCAGAAGTTTTAACCGAAGGCAATGATGTTTTAATCTTGGCTATCGGAAGTTCTGTTCAGGAATCCCTTGCGGCTTATGCGATATTGGCAAAAGAAAATATTTTTGCTACGGTGATTAATTGCCGATTTGTCAAGCCTTTGGATGAGGAATTGATTGTCTCGTATGCTAAAAAAATTCCCCGCATTGTTACGGTTGAGGAAAACGTGCTTCAGGGCGGATTCGGGAGCGCGGTGCTGGAATGTCTGACAGATCAAGGGGTAAGCGGTTTTAAAATTCGGCGCATCGGCATCCCGGATATGTTTGTGGAACATGGTCCGCAGAAATTTCTCCGCGCCAAATACGGATTGGATGCAGCCGGAATTGTCGGTGTTGTAAAGCAGATTTTAAACGCCAAAGTCCCGTTATGATTTCTTCGGAAAATATCCTTGATTTTCCGACTTGTCAGATATAAACTGAAATATCAGAAAAGGCTTTCCGGCTGGTATGCAAAAACTGCGTGTTAGCCGGAAAAAACTGTTCAATA
>DYRC01000205.1 GCA_020718925.1 Desulfonema limicola | reverse complement strand
AAAATGATTGAAATCTCTTTTGCTTTGTAATAGACTATGATTTATTGTCTGAATGTCATTAAAATTATAGCATGAGGAGCTATTTATGGCGATCAAGCTTAATTCAAAAATCACGCTGCAATGGCGGCTTTTATCCGGTTTTCTGCTGAGTGCCGCCATTACCGGCATTTCCGTATTCATCGGGATCATGTCTTTAAGACAGATTCAATCCAACATGAACATCACCACCACGAACATCGGGACACATATTGATCATCAGAATCTGATCATCAGCCAACTGATGCCGCTCAGATCCTTAGTGGCAGCTATCAGCACCGCTAAAAATAACGCGGAGCTTGCAGAAAAAGAAAAAGATATTAAGCTGCTGCATGAGGTCTGGAAAGATCGGAACAATAAAGAACAGACCAATATTATCGGTGATTTGGAGAAGCTCTATCAGCATAAGCATCGCCATCTTCAGGCATTGAGGGATTTGTTTGAACTTCGCAAATCCAATGTGGTAACATTGGTAGAAGTCAACCGGATCGCGCATAATATTCTCAATGATCCCAAATTCAATTCCGAATCTCAGATTGCTGATTCCCTTGTCCGAATAAAAACGCAATTCAATCAGATATTTGAAAACACAGAAGCAGCTTTCAGAATTGTCAAATCATCTTTGTCTCTGCGCTCTTATTGCAGCGAACTCAATGTCATGCTTAAAAACGCGCTTCTTTCTTCCGATGCAGTGGTCGTCGGTTATGCCGAGACAGAAATTTCCGGATTTCTTACCCACATCAGAAATGAGGTGAAAAACCTTCCGAACAATGAGACCACCTTGAAACTTACGAAAATGATAGATGAGTCGGAAAAAATAACATTAAGCTTGTTTGAGAAAAAGAAAGAATTTCTGCAATCATCCAAAAAAGCTGCTTTTGAAACCGAGATTACCGAATTTCGGAAAGAAAGCGATATGATTTTTCAGGAGGTGAGCAAACTTGTGCTACAGATTGCCGATGATGCACAATTTGATTCCTCTCTGCAAATGGATGAATCCGCAGTTAAAATGCGAAGTGATCTGGATCAGACCTCCGCAACCTCTGTCAATGCGGTCGCCATTATCAAAGCGGTGATGTCGCTTCGCTATTATTGCAACGAACTTAATGCAAAGGTCAAAGACGCGCTGATGGCTACGGATGCCGAATCCGTAGATCGGGCAAAGACCGAAATCTCCGAACTTCTTGTCAACACGCGGAAAGAATTGCTTGAACTGCCCAAAGATGACAAAACCTTAAAAATTGCCGAAACGCTGGACACGCTCGCGCCGCTGACAGAAAAAATGTTTGATGCGGTTAAGCAGGTTTTGGCGGCAAATGACGCGCTGAACGGCACATCCGAAAGAATCCGCAAACATCTTGCAGATGTGGATATACAGGTCATTTCCGTAGCCACAGAGATGAAATCCAATGCGAATCGGACTTTGGATTTTACGAAAAGTCTGGTGAACCGATGGCAGTATTTCCAAATCCTGATAGGCTTCTGTGCGGTGATTCTCGCCATTGCCGTAGGATATTTTACTTCCAAATCCATGAATAAAACCATTCGCAGCATTACCGGCAGCATGAGCAACAGCATCAATCAGGTGGCACTGTCTTCGGGTCAGGTATCCTCTGTCAATCATCAGATTGTAGAAGGGGCGTCTCAGCAATCTGCTTCAATCCATAAAACATCCTGCGCGGTCAATAATTTACTGTCCTTGACGCGGAAAAACGAAGACACGGCAAACCGCGTGAATGTGATGATGAAAAAAACTTCGGATATTGTTGAACATTCTGCGGGTTCTATGTCAGAGCTTACGCATTCGATTCAGGAAATATCCGCGGCAAGCAATGAAACCCGCAAAGTTATCCGCACCATTGACGAAATTGCCTTTCAGACCCGCCTGTTATCTCTGAACGCCTCTATCGAAGCTGCCCGTGCGGGCGATGCGGGCTTGGGATTTGCGGTCGTGGCAGAGGAAGTCCGCAATCTGGCAATGCGAAGCGCGGAATCCGCCAAAAGCACTGCCAGCCTGATTGAAAATATCATCGGCAAAATTCAGGAACAAAGCGGTCTGGTAGAAAAAACAAACGCTCATTTTTCTCAGGTTTCCCGAAGCGTCAGCGATGTGGATGATCTGGTTACAAACATTATCGCGGCATTTAACGAGCAGGGAACGGGCATTGAACAAATCAGCGCAACGGTCAGCGAAGTGGAAGACGTGATTCGCCAAAATACCGCCCATGCGGAAAATTCGGTGTCTGTATTTGCAGAACTGAATCGCCATACAGAACGGATGCTCAGTTATATCCGCATTCTGAGAGGACTTGAAGAGCAGCAGCTTTTTCAGAAATATATCCGCATTCCGCATACGATTACCGGCAAACTTTATTTCAGCAAAGCGTATGAAGAATTTTTAACCAAAAATATGAGCGTGGGCGGTGTGCTGATTATAACTCAGAAACCGATTGATGTCGGAACTATCGGGAAAGCCGAATTTGACATTCCCGACAGCCGATTGCCGTTGATCACCGCGCAGGTGATTCGACAGGCTGAACATCTTGAGAACGGAAAATATGAAATCGCCCTCAAATTTATGAATATCAGCTCTAAAACCCAGAAACTGCTCAATCATGTGATCGCCTCTTTTCTGAGTCCATCTGAGGAACAAGCGTCCGAATAAGATTTTCAACACGGCAGTTTTTTTAAATATCAAATAATTTCAAAGATATTTATAAAAAACATAAGGGGCTGCATCAGTAGTTCTAAACTTTATTCATTATTTTATCTTGACATATTAGCTAATTCATATATAGTTAGTCTGACAATTGAATGGAAAACCGCCATCAAACAATTTAACTGTAAGGAGAAAGAAACACATGGCTAATGCGTATGAAGTTGCTTATAAGCAATCTTTGGAAGATCCGAACGGATTCTGGGGAAAGGCTGCGGAAGACTGCCACTGGTACAAAAAATGGGATAAAGTTTTAGATGATTCCAAGAAGCCGTTTTATCGCTGGTTTGTCGGCGGAGAAATGAACACCTGCTACAACGCTCTGGATTATCACATTGAAAAAGGCAGAGGCAATCAGGACGCGCTGATTTATGACAGCCCGGTTACGGATACGATCAAAAAATACACCTACACCCAATTAAGAGATGAAGTTGCCAAGTTCGCAGGCGCGCTGGCAGATCAGGGCGTTGTCAAAGGGGATCGGGTTATTATTTATATGCCCATGATTCCCGAAGCTGCGATTGCAATGTTGGCGTGTGCGCGTATCGGTGCGGTTCATTCAGTCGTTTTCGGCGGATTTGCGGCAAATGAATTGGCAACGCGTATCAATGATGCCAAGCCTAAAGTCATGATATCTGCTTCCTGCGGTATTGAAGTCAAAAAAGTCATCGGTTACAAACCTCTGCTGGACAAAGCCATTGAAATGGCAACGTCAAAGCCTGAAAAATGTATTATTTTCCAGCGTCCGATGGAAAAAGCGCCCATGATTGCCGGTCGTGATCTGGACTGGAACGAAGTCGTAGCAAAAGCCAAGCCGCATGACTGTGTGCCGGTAAAAGCCACGGATCCGCTGTATATTCTTTATACCTCCGGTACCACAGGACAGCCCAAAGGCGTTGTGCGCGATAACGGCGGACACATGGTAGCGTTGAAATGGACCATGAAAGCGATTTACAACGTGGATGCAGGCGATGTTTATTGGGCAGCGTCGGATGTCGGCTGGGTTGTCGGACATTCCTATATTGTTTATGGTCCTTTGTTCAAAGGCTGTACCACGATTATGTTTGAAGGCAAGCCGGTCGGAACGCCGGATGCGGGCGTATTCTGGCGCATTATTTCTCAGCACAAAGTAAAAAGCCTGTTCACTGCGCCGACTGCTTTCCGTGCCATCAAACGCGAAGACCCCAATGCCGATTATGTCAAAAAGTATGATATTTCCTGCTTTAAAATTCTGTTCCTTGCCGGAGAGCGTTCTGATCCGGATACGCTGAAATGGGCGGAAAACTGTCTGAAAATTCCGGTGATTGACCATTACTGGCAGACCGAAACCGGCTGGGCAATCTGTGCCAACTGCATGGGATTGCATCATTATCCGGTCAAATACGGTTCTCCGACCAAAGCTGTTCCGGGCTGGGATGTCAAGGTTGTGAATGCAGAGAATGAGGAAGTCAAAACCGGCGAAACCGGCGCACTTGTGGTCAAGCTGCCGCTTCCTCCGGGAACGCTTCCCACCCTGTGGAACAACGATGATGGTTATATCAACGCCTATCTCCGTGAATTTCCGGGATATTACAAAACCGCTGATGCAGGCTTCACAGATGCTGACGGATATATCTCTGTCATGTCGCGTACAGATGACATCATCAATGTCGCGGGACATCGTCTGTCCACCGGCGCAATGGAAGAAGTGCTGTCTGATCATCCTGATGTTGCCGAATGCGCGGTACTCGGTGTTGAAGATCAGCTTAAAGGTCAGGTTCCGGTAGGCTTTTTGGTACTCAAAGCCGGAGTTACCAAGCCCAATGACCAGATTATCAAAGAAGTGGTCGGTATGGTGCGAGATCGTATCGGTGCGGTTGCCGCATTCAAAACCGCAACAGTGGTCAAACGGCTGCCCAAGACCCGTTCCGGCAAGATTCTGAGAGGAACCATTCAGAAGATTGCGGATAACAAAGAATTTAAGGTGCCTGCCACCATTGATGATCCGACAACTTTGGGTGAAATGGAAGAAGCCTTGGTACAACTCGGCTATGCAAAAGCAAGAAAATAAGTTACTCTGATTGTTCAATTTTTTATACGCCGCTTTCTGATACTGTGTCAGAGAGCGGCTTTTTATTTGAACCGGAGTAAAAAGCGTTGTTTTTTATTCCGTCTGTTACTCATACCAAATCGCTTTCAAACTCACCTAACCCCCCTGCCCCCTTCCCTGAAAGGGAAGGGGGAGACATCATCACTACTCCCCTCTCCGTTTCGGGGAGGGGTCGGGGGAGGGGTGTCGGTATCAAACAACGGCACACGAAGATTGTAGGATTTATATTTGATTGTTGAAAAGGGGTGTGATAGTTTGGGGCTGTCTTAAAGACGTTCAATCCATCGGATTTCGGAGATATTGAATTATGACAGCCGAAGATATGCAATATGAAAATAAATATCTTAATTTATTAAAACAAATGATTCTTGAAATATTCAAACACTATCCTTGCAAAATTTTTTTATTCGGATCAAGGGCTGAAGGAATTTTTCAAAGAGGTTCGGATTATGACATCGGCATAAGCGGGCTGGATGAAAAGCTGTTTTTAAGATTGAGAAATATTCTGCTGGATGAAGCGGATGAAAGCATCATTCCTTACAGGGTTGATATTGTGAATTTTGACAAGGCATCGGAAGATTTCAGAAATCAGGCATTAAAGAAAGTGGTGATATGGAAGGAAAATTGAATCGGAAAATCACCCAATTGAAAGCATCTGTCTGTAACTTGGAAGGGTCTCTTTCCATCGAACTCGGATTGTTCCCTGAACTTGTGAAAGACAGCATTGAAAGCGGACAGATACAGAAATTCGAGATTTCATCAGAACTGCTTTGGAAAACCCTGAAAATTTTTCTTTATGAGATTAGCGGAATAGATGAAAAAAGCCCGAAAAGCGTTATAAAATCTTTCTTCAATAGCGGATATTGCAGTTATGAAGAATATGAAATGCTGATGACAATGATCAATGACAGAAATTCGTTAAGCCACGTTTATAATTCGGAAATGATGCAGAGTATCAGAACCCGTCTTTCCGATTTTTTAATTGTAATGAAAAAATGTCTGGAAACAGTTGAGAATGCCGCAGCCGAAAAAAATGCTATTGATAAATATGAAGAATACAGATGATGAAAATAAACCTTTGTGGAAAAAATGGGATGATTATGAAAAAATTACGATTCACGGCAGAGAATATGCCAAAGTCAGAAATCGTTTATATACGCGTCATGCTGTGGAACGCACCTATCCGTCTGATTTAGGAGGCAGAAGCATCGCGCCCAAGTTTATCGAAGATGGTATCAAAACCGGCATAATAAGAAAAGTTACAATCAACGGTGTTGAACGGATAATTCATACATCGGGAACGGTTCAGGTTGTAACAGAAGAAAATGGCAGAATAGTGATTACTGTCAATCCATTCAGCGGAGGATGATAAATGATAATATACGATGAAATATTAAAAAAACTTTCCGATGATTGCGAAAAATATCGGAATTGCTTATCAGATATTGATGAACTGAAAAATGCTGTCTGGCACACTGCTCAGGCGCTTACATATATTGAGAAAAAAGAATTGAGAAGTTTTCTTCAATCGGCTGAAGGCAGGTTAGACATGATACAGTTCACAAGTGAGAATATTTTTGAAGACTCTCTTGAAATTGTATCTGAAATTATTGACAGAATCAGAACAATCAATCAGGATATGTCCATAAAACTCAATCACGGAGAAATTCTTTTACGGATAGAGCCGGAGATAGGCTTTTTTATAAAAACGATTACGGATTTCGGAGATTCTGTCAGATTATCCGGTGAAGAAGCCAGACAATTGGCAAAAACGCTTGTGAACATGGCTGATAAAGCAGATGAAATGCGAATATGAATCAAGATGAAAAAGATGTTGACGGATTCAAGGATGTGTTATTATCCTTAAATCCTTATAAAACCCTTCAAAATTGGAAAATAAAACAGATAAAGGGGAAAAAATATGATCTGCGATGTTATTTTACGAAAAGAAGCAGGCAGATACATTGCGAGAGCCAAAGACTATCCTGATATTATTGTTGAAGAAAAATCCCGTGAAAAAGCAATCGATCTGATCAGGATACATCTGCTTAATTATCTGACGAAAGACACAGAGCTGATTCAGGTGGAAGTTCCGCTACAAAATTCAGTGAATAATCCTTGGATTGAAAAATTCGGCTGTTTCAGAGACGATCCGGGATTTGAAGATTTGCAAGCTGAAATTACAGCTTATCGTCAGGAAATTGATAAGGATGAATATTCAAAATGACTCATTATGTTTTGGATACCGATCATCTCAGCCTTCATCAGCGAGGGCATGAATCGCTGAAAGCCCGTTTGTGCGTTATACCGCCGGAGCATATAAGGATTACGATTATTACGACTGAAGAACTGATAAGAGGGCGTTTGGCACAAGTCCGCAAAGCAGTAACGTCTGATGATCGTATAAAGGCTTATCACTGGCTATCTCTGACTCTTGATTATATTTTTAATTTCAATATATTAAAATATACTACTCAGGCAGAATCATCCTTTCGGGCGCTTCTCGAAAGAAAAATCAGGATCGGGAGTCAGGATTTGAAGATAGCAGCGATAGCTCTTTCTAAGAATGCGGTTCTTGTT
>DYRC01000204.1 GCA_020718925.1 Desulfonema limicola | reverse complement strand
TAGTTAGTTTGCGTTACTTCAAAAACCCCTGAATAATCTTATTAACAGCCTCATCATACGTCAAGCCCAGACTCATCAGCTTCATCAACTGATCGTTGGCAATCTTGCCGATAGACGCTTCATGGGTGAGTTCCGCATCAGGATGCAATGCTTTCAATGCCGGAATGGTCTCATTTCTGCCATTGTCCATGATAATGGCATCGCATTCGATGTGTCCGAAAGATTTGGCGCGGGCTTCAAGATTGGCGAAAAAGTACTGCACGGAATCGCCCTTCATTACTGAGCGGGAGACCATATTGGCACGACTGCCTTCGCCTTCCAGAAAGATTTCATTTTTAGATGTCGCGCTCTGATTGCCATCAGTCAGCACCCGCTCCGTAATCAGAACAGAGCTTTTTGCTCCCAGATGCGCTTCATTCAGACGGACAGCCTCATCCACGCCGCCAATCTGAGACAACTCCATTTCCGCATGTGCGCCTTCTTCCAGAAACACTTTGGTTGTGGGATTGAGAATCCGTTTTCCTTTGCCCTGCCCCACCGCAACGTGCTTTTCCACATATTTCATCCGGGCGTTTTTGCCGATTTTAAATTCATGGATGCCTGCATGACCTTCGCGCTCCGCTCCGCCGCAATGAATGCCGCATCCCGCCACAATTGTAACATCCGAATTTTCACCCACGATAAAGGTGTTATACACCACGTCATACAATCCGGCTTGGCTTAAAATCACCGGAATATGCACGGATTCATTGACTGTTCCCGGCTTGATCGTGATGATAATGCCTGTGCCTTCGGGATTGGTTTCAATATTGATATTGGCAGATACTTCACGCTTCAGGAGTTTTCCGTTTTTGCGGATGTTAAACGCGCCTTTGGGAATGCCCTCCAAATCTGCCACCGCCTTCAACAGTTGTTTATCTATAGCATCGAACATCGCTCGCTCCTTCGCAGGTATCGCCGAACCCGCACACGCTCAGATCAGTTAAAATAGGAAGTGCGTTGTCAAAACTGCCGGTATAGGCAACCTTGCCGTCTTTAATCAGAACAAGGGTATCCGCAGCCTCTAAAAACGCCCGGTTATGGCTGACCACAAGAGTCGTCGTGCCATAATCCTGCTGCTCACGTTTCAGAAGCTCTACCATGGGTCCGATAGTCCAAAGATCAATGCCGGTATCCGGCTCGTCATAAATCGCAAGTTTCGGATTTCGGGCAATAATCGTTGCCAACTCGATTTTTTTAATCTCGCCCCCGGATAACTTGGAGTCCACAGGTTTATCCAGAAAATCCATTGAACAGATGCCGACCCGCGCAATAATCTGCGCCAATCTGCCTTCATCGTCTGTTCCGGCTGCAATGGACAGCAAATCTCTGAAGCTGGTTCCCTTGAACCTTGCCGAGCTTTGAAATCCGTAAGCAATTCCGGCTTTGGCGCGATCTGTGATGGACATACTTGTAACGTCTTTTCCGTCCAAGATAACAGAACCGGAAGTTATCGGATTGATGCCCATGATCAGCTTTGCCAGCGTGGTTTTGCCGCCGCCGTTGGGTCCGGTAATGGCGTAAAATCTTCCTTTTTCAAAGGTAAAGCTTAAATTATCAATAATGGTGCGTTGTGCGCCGCCATCTTCAGTTGCTACGGTAAATCTGATGTTTTTCAATTCGATCATAATGTCCCCCAGATATTAGAATGTCTGTCGGTTTTAAGTCTGAATATTGTGTCTTTGATGGTGTTTGTCAAATCTTTTTATTCGGAAGTTCATTCGGATTATCTTTCCTGAACGAACAGACAGGATTCATTCCTCATTGCTGATTTGCTGATTGACAATATTTGACATCACAACTCCGATCTGTTAGAGTAATAAAAAAAGATAAGGAAAGATGAATGGAATTTACCGACCGGCACCCACTCAAAAATAAAGAAGCGAAAAGTTAAAACCATGAATATTTTTTTAGTCGGATACCGATGCACCGGCAAAACTTCGGTGGGAAAAGCCCTTGCCCAAAGATTGCGCCGTCCGTTTGCAGATGCGGATGAGGAATTGGTCAGAGAAAACAACATGAGTATTGCCGACATGGTGGCTCAACATGGGTGGGAATATTTCCGTCAACATGAACGGGCAGTTATCAGACGACTGAGCAGCCTTGATAATTATGTTATTGCCACCGGCGGCGGCGCGGTTCTCAATCCTGACAATATCACAGATATGAAAAACAGCGGTTTTGTGGTATGGTTAAAAGCAATGGCAGGAACAATCAGATATAGGATATTGCCGGATAAAATTACGGAAACACAGCGTCCGGCATTGACAGACAAAGGATTGCTCGAAGAAATCGAAGATATGCTTGCCATTCGGAATCCGTTGTATGAAAAAGCGATGGATATGAGCGTAGAGACCGACATTCCTGATGCAGATGGGATATGTGATGTTATCCTGAAAAATCTCAAAACAGGGTGAAAATTATACGTCCGCCGCAATCAGGCTTGCACAGGTGAAGCTTCGACTCACACGGACAGTACGGGCTATGCCGGGCTGTGAAATGCGTTCACAGAGCATTTTTTTCTATAAGTTCCTGTTTTTTTATTCTGTTTTTCTTCCTGCATAACAAGTGTTCCGTAAAATTTGCAGGCTCTGCAGTGATTCTGTACTCTCCCGAATTATCACCGATAGAAATGTGTTGAGTTATTTCATCAATTCCTCAATTTCCTCAACTTCAGCCGGAATATTTTTCATCAGATCAACCGGCATATCCGATGTAATCAGAATATCGTTTTCAATCCGAATGCCGATACCTTCTTCGCGGATGTAAATGCCCGGTTCACAGGTGAAAACCATGCCTTGCTCAAATTTTCGGAATCTATGCCCATAATCATGCACATCTAAGCCCATATAGTGCGATGTGCCGTGCATGAAATATTTTTTATACAACGGCGATGATTCGGATTGTTTCTTTACCTCATCAATTTTGAGAAGCCCCAGATCAATCAGTTCTTTTTCCATCATCTGCCCTACGGCTTTGTGATACTCTTCTAAGGTGTTGCCGGGTCTGAGTATGGAAATAGCGGCTTTTTGCACCCTAAGTACCGCGTTATAAACGTCTTTCTGGCGAGGCGTGAATTTACCGTTCACCGGCACCGTGCGCGTCAAATCTGCGGCATAATTGGCATATTCCGCGCCGAAATCCATCAATACCAACTCGCCATCTTTGCATTGCTTGTCATTTTTCACATAATGCAGCACGCAGGAATCCGCGCCTGACGCAATAATCGGGTTGTATGAGGGACCGCGTGAGCGATGTTTCATAAATTCATGAACAATTTCCGCTTCAATCTCAAATTCCCATACTCCGGGACGGATAAACGCAAGAATCCGGCGGAATGCTTTTTCAGTAATATCGCAGGCGTTCTGAATCAGTTCAATTTCAAGCGGAGATTTGACAGCCCGGAGATGGTGCATGATTGGCGCAAGCCGCTCGTATTTATGCAGAGGATATGCTGCCCTGCACCGGTCAATAAATCGTCTGTCCCGCGTCTGAACGCTGATATCCGCGCGGTTATGCTCATTGGTGTTGAGATAAATATATTCAGCTTCAAACACCAGCATCCTGAATACTCTGTCAAACTCCCAAGTCCAGTACACGGTTTTAATACCTGATATATCAGAGGCTTGTTCTTTGGTGTATTTATGACCTTCCCAAGTTCTGATATGTTCGCTGGTTTCGCGTAAAAACAGAATCTCCCGATGCTTTTCTTCTTTGGCATCCGAAAAAATGACGAGAATTGTTTCTTCCTGATCCATGCCGCTTAAATAAAAAATATCGGTCTGCTGAATAAACGGGTAAACTCCGTCCGCGCTGGTCGGCATAACATCGTTGGAATTGAATACGGCTATCGCATTATTTTTCAGATGCCTGACAAATTTTTCGCGGTTCTGAATAAACAGTTGCCTGTCAATGGGCAGATATTTCACCGGCTTGCCTCCGTGTTCATTTTTTCATAAATAATGCGAAGTCCTTCCAATGTCAGCGAACTATCCACCGCCTGAATTGTTTCGCAAATATCAGCCATAAGTACTGCAAGTCCTCCGGTAGCAACTACTTTGGGCGTTGTTCCCATTTCCGCGCTCATGCGGCGTACAATGCCATCGGTCAAGCCTGCATAGCCATAGATAATGCCGGACTTGATGCTGCCGATGGTATCTTTGCCAATCACTGCTTCAGGCGCACGGAAAATTTCCACGCGCGGCAGCTTGGATGCTCTCATAAACAAGGCTTCGGCAGAAATCATAATGCCGGGGCAGATTGCGCCGCCGAGATATTCGCCTTTTTCCGAAATCGCGTCAAAAGTCGTGGCAGTGCCGAAATCAATCACTATCAGGCTTTGCTTGTATTTTTCATAAGCGGCAACCGCGTTGACAATCCGATCCGCGCCCACTTCCGCAGGATTGCTGTATAAAATCGGCATCCCGGCGCAGGATTTGGCATCCACCCAGATCGGCGCATGACCTAAGTATTTTTGGCAGAAAGAATCCAGAATTTTAACCACTGGCGGCACCACGCAGGAAATAATCGTCTGCCCGATGGCTTTGGGATTCACCATGCTTCCTGAAAACAACCCTGTGGCAAGCACATAAAACTCGTCTTCGGTCGTGTCCCGTTCTGTTCTGATTCGCCAATCTTTCAACAGGCGTTTTCCTTCATAAACGCCCATGACAATATTGGTATTTCCGACATCAATCACCAAAAGCATTGCTGCCTCCTTTGAATAAGTTCTGATGATGTATCCGAATTTGTGCGGATATAAACCGATTATTGCTGTGAAAATCTGAAAAGTCAAGGACTAAACCGGTCAGATTACGGTGCAATTAATTTTTTCAGATTACCGGAATTGAAAAATCATGGTATATTACAGAAGATAGGTTGATACCTGATTGAAATATTGATATAGATGTATTTTGAGCGGCTTTGAAAAGAGAAAGAATATTTTCCGAGATTGACCAGTTGTTATATTTTATGAAAGGAATATATTATGAAAACAAACGTGAATCTGCTGGATACAGTGGCATTGCTCGAAGATATTCGGGAAGGAGAACTGATTCTGCGGCGCGGAGAAGTCGGCGCAGTAGTGGAAGAGCTTGCGCCGGATGTTTATGAAGTTGAATTTTGTGATAATGACGGACGGGCGTATGCGTTTGCAAGTCTGAAGTCTGATCAACTTTTGGTATTGCATTACAGCAATCCGAAAGCAGATTCAGATACCGAATCTTTCTTGAGAAAGGCTGCCTAATCAATATCAAACGTATATATCTCCGCATTCAGATTTGATACAGAGTGTATTTACCATGAAACAAAATGAACAGATGACAATATTTCGGGAGGGGAAGATGAGTATTTCACCGGAGAAGGAGCGGATCATCGAATCCGCTATGAGCCAGATTGAGCGCCAATTCGGCAAGGGCGCGATTATGAAGTTAAGCAGCAGACCGGTTATGGAAGTGGCTGTGATTGCAAGCGGTTCTTTGGCACTTGACAAGGCTACGGGTATCGGAGGCATTCCCAGAGGCAGAGTAACAGAGATTTTCGGACCGGAATCTTCGGGCAAAACAACGCTCGCGCTTCATGCTGTTGCCGAAGCACAACGCAAAGGCGGGGTTGCGGCGTTTATTGATGCGGAACATGCCTTAGATACTGTATATGCCAGAAAACTCGGCGTGAATTGTGATGATCTGCTGGTATCTCAGCCCGATACCGGCGAACAGGCGCTTGAGATTGCGGATATGCTGGTCAGAAGCGGCGCGATTGATATTATGGTGGTTGACTCTGTGGCAGCATTGGTTCCGCGTGCGGAAATCGAAGGTGAGATGGGAGATTCTCACATGGGGCTTCAGGCAAGGCTGATGTCTCAGGCGTTGAGAAAGCTGACCGGAAGCATCGGGAAAACCATGACAGCCGTGATTTTTATCAATCAGATTCGTATGAAAATCGGCGTGATGTTCGGCAATCCTGAAACCACCACCGGCGGCAATGCGCTGAAATTTTACGCCTCTCTTCGCTTAGACATCCGGCGTACCGGCGCAATCAAAGAAGGTCAGGAAATGGTCGGCAACCGCACCAAGGTTAAGGTGGTCAAAAATAAAATGGCGCCGCCGTTCAAAGAAGCGGAATTTGACATCATGTACGGCGAAGGCATTTCACGCTACGGAGATTTGCTGGATGTGGGCGCGGAGGTCGGCGTGATTGAAAAAAGCGGCTCATGGTATTCCTATAAAGGCGAACGCATCGGTCAGGGCAGAGAAAATGTCAAAAAGTATTTCCAAGAAAATCCGGGTTCTTATGATGAAGCATTGCTTAAAGTAAGAGAAGCTCTGGGGCTTGCCAAAGAAGACCTGTCTGTACCATCTCCGGAGATTCAGTCTGCTGCAAAGCCGCCGACCAGAGGCGCGAAAAAGCAGCATGACAAGCAGCAACCCCGCGAGATTCTGGACGTGGCAGACGAACCCGCCTCTCCGGCAGATGACATTGAATAGAAAACGGAGCATTCCATGACAGGACACGATATACGCAGACAGTTTCTCGAATATTTCAAAAAACACGCGCATCAGACGGTCAGAAGTTCTTCTTTGGTGCCGCAGGACGATCCCACGCTCCTGTTCACCAACGCAGGAATGGTGCAGTTCAAGCGCGTTTTTCTGGGCGAAGAAGCACGGGGATATAGCCGCGCCACCACCTCGCAGAAATGCGTGAGAGCAGGCGGCAAGCACAATGATCTTGAAAACGTGGGCTATACCGCACGGCATCATACGTTTTTTGAAATGCTCGGCAATTTCTCATTCGGCGATTATTTCAAGGAAAAAGCCATTGAATTTGCTTGGGATTTGCTTACCAATGGCTACGGACTTCCTAAAGAAAAGCTTTGGGCATCGGTGTTCACAAATGACGATGAAGCGCATAACCTGTGGCATAAGCTGACCGGCATCCCCGAAGACCGGATTGTGCGATTCGGTGAAAAAGATAATTTTTGGGCAATGGGCGATACAGGTCCGTGCGGACCCTGTTCTGAAATCCTGATTGATCGGGGCGAGCAGTACGGATGCGGCAAGCCGGATTGCAAGGTTGGGTGTGAATGCGACCGCTATCTTGAAATCTGGAATCTGGTGTTCATGCAGTTCAACCGCGATGACTCCGGCAAAATGACGCCCCTGCCCAAACCCAGCATTGATACGGGCATGGGGCTGGAGCGCATTGTCTCGGTCGTTCAGAACGCTGCCACCAACTATGATACCGACCTGATGATGCCGATTATTGCCAAAGCTGCCGAACTGAGCGGCAAAACATTGGGGCAATCCAAAGACAGCGATGTGGCAATGAAAGTTATTGCGGATCACAGCCGGGCGGCGGCATTTCTGATCGGCGATGGCATTTTGCCCTCAAATGAAGGACGCGGCTATGTGCTGCGCCGGATTATGCGCCG
>DYRC01000203.1:1929-7486 GCA_020718925.1 Desulfonema limicola | reverse complement strand
GGCGCGAAACAAAAGAAGAGGGCTGGCAGGAAGGGAAAAAAGAAGGCTGGCAGGAAGGGAAAAAAGAAGGCTTACAAGAAGGTATTGAAAAAGGCGGACAGAACAAAGCAGAACAAACCGCTTTGAATCTTCTGAAAATAGGGGTGTTGACAAAAGAGCAGATTGCCGAAGCAACCGGGCTGCCTTTGGAGATAGTTGAATCTCTGTAACAATAAATTCAGATAGGAGGGTGTTATGAACCTGAAAGCAAATTTTTATCGGCTGATTGTATTGGCGGTTTTCCTGACTTATGGATTATCTCCGGCTATGGCAGAAGAAGGCAAAAAATTCAAGGTGCTGGTGGTGATGAGCTATGAAGAGAATTTTCAGTGGTGCAAGGATATCAAAGAAGGAATTGACTCTGTAATGGGGAAAACCTGTGAGATCAGATATTTTTACATGGATACAAAGAACAATATCGCAGGTGGTGAGCAAAAAGCAAAAGAGGCTTATGCGCTGTATCAGGAATTCACGCCGGATGGCATAATTGTCTCAGATGATGATGCTCAGGCAATGTTTGTAGTACCATATCTGAAAGACAAAGTGAAAACGCCGGTAATATTTAACGGCGTCAACGCCCAACCCGATAAGTACGGATATCCGACTTCAAATATCTCAGGAGTTCTTGAACGCTTGTATATCAGTGAAAGCATCGCATTGGCGCAGCAACTGATGCCTTCGCTGAAAACCGTGGGATATATGATAAAAGATAGTCCGGTAGCAAAAATAGTATTCAAACAGATTGAAAGCGAATCATCCGGATATTCGGCAAAATCCGTTGCTTTCAAAACACCCAAAACGCAGAAAGAAGCTGTTACAATGGCGGAAGAACTCAGTAGGCAATGTGATTTACTGTTTTACATAGCTCTTGCCGGAATGCCCGGTGATGATGGGAAACCTCTTACGGAAAAAGAGGCTGTAAAGATAGTGCTGAAGAGTTTCGGAAAACCAGCGATTGCCGTTATTGAGTATGATGTAAAATACGGCGCATTATGCGGTTTACGTTATACTGGTAATGAACAGGGTGAAGTTTCTGCAAATATGCTGCTCAAAGCCATGAACGGAACGCCGGTTTCTCAGCTTCCGATTACCAAAAATCATCAGGGAAAACGGATGATTAATGTAACTGCGTTGAAAGCGTTGGGCATCACGCCCAAACCTGCTGCAATAAAGGGCGCGGAATTGATTAAAACAGAAGAATAAATCCGAATATGCGGCGGCTGATAAAGCCGATCCTGACGAGGTGAAACATGAAGCTGGTTTCGTTATTTCGTAATAATATCACCGTACAACTTCTGGTGATGAACATATTGATTGCTTTGGTCTTCGGCTTTATCGTTGCCGCTGTTTTTGTTTCATTCGGACAGATTAAGAAAGCGATGTCAACGCTTTTTACCGAAAATATCAGTCAGATTCTTGCCAATTCACAGAGTACCAGAGAGCTTTTCCGGCTGACAGATGACACGCATCTGCTGATAACCACTTTTTACGGAAAAAATGAAGAATTTCTGCAAGCAGAGCAGGAAAAGCTTTTGAAAAAGGCTGATGCAGTATTGAACAAAACGTCAGACACTCAATTGAAAACCGCGCTGAAAGAGTTTATCGTATCTATCGGAAAAGTGGCTGAACAATGCAGCAAAGTGAATCAGACCCATAAGGATATCGAGGCTCTCGATCAGAAAATTGACGGGTTGTTCAATAACATAGAAGAACTGATTGCCAAAAAAATTCTTGATATGACATTGGAATCCAAAGACGTCTCAATTTTGGAACAACTGACGTCTGTGCTTTCCGGATGCAAAGAAACGTCCATCAGAATAAATAATCGTCTGATGAAGCTCGGTATGGCGTATTTTGAGTTGCCGATGGTTGAAAAGGATCATCCGGTGCTGACGCTGATTGACGATCTGATTTTAAGACTGAAAACAATTACCGCATCAGAACCGGATATTGCCGATTACGGAAAACAGATGATCGCTGAATTTCAAAATTATAAAGCTGTAATTATCCGGTTTCATAAGACTGTCGAACAATTCAAATCTGTAAAAGATAAAATGACCGATGAAAAAGAAGGGCTGCTCGGCGTCATGGCTCAGGCGGATCAGTCTGTTTCGGAAATGGCTCATTTGGACGCAGAAAAATTCATCCGAAAGATTTCCGGTCAGATGCAGCTAGGGGGCATGATCATTCTTATCTTAGCCGGGTCGGTGATGATGCTGTCGTTTTTTCAGGGGCGATCTCTTACCAATTCTTTAAGGTATGTGATTCAGGGAATCAGGCAATCTTATGAACGGGTTACAACTGCTGCGGAGTGGATTTCTTCTTCGGGTCGGCAGCTTGCAAAAGGCACTGCACAACAGGCAGCATCTGTTGAACAAACTTCGGCATCTCTTGAAGAAATATCCTCCATGACCAAACAAAATGCCGATCATGCCGCGCAGACCGGGCTGTTAATGAAAGAAGCGAATCAGGTGTTCACAAATGCCGATACAGCAATGTCAAGCCTGACCGGGGCTATGTCTGACATATCTGATACCAGCAGACAGACATCTGATATTATCAAAACCATTGATGAAGTTGCTTTTCAGATTAATCTTCTTGCGCTGAATGCCGCGATTGAATCTGCCAGAGCCGGAGAAGCAGGCGCGGGATTTGCCGTAGTTGCCGATGAAGTCAGAAATCTTGCCCGGCGAAGCACGGAAGCGGCAAAAAACACAGCCGCACTGCTTGAAGGGACAATAAAGAAAATTCATGAAGGTGAAAATCTGCTCAGCGGCGCGAATAAGGCGTTTAAAGGTGTTACAACAATTGCCCAGAAAATCGGTGAGTTAGCAGGTGAAATTGCTTCGGCATCTCAGGGACAGGCAACCGGGATAGATCTGTTGAACAAAGCTGTATCGGAAATGGAAAAAATTATTCAGCAAACCGCCGCAAGCGCACAGGAATCTTCCGGGGTTTCAGAAGAAATGAAGGCTCAGGCAGAGGAAATGAAGATGTTTATCAATCGGCTGGCGGAGATGGTGGGTAGAAACTCAGGTTAATCTTAAAAATTCAAAATGGCGGAGAGAGAGGGAGTCGAACCCTCGATGCCGCTTTTGGCAGCATACACGATTTCCAGTCGTGCTCCTTCGGCCAGCTCGGACATCTCTCCGCAATTCAGTACTTTAATATCTTACGACTTATATATTTTTTTATGAAATTCCGAATACTTCTCTGAAGTTGACCCGAATACCGTTGCTTTCCACATTCGGATCATGCTGAAATTTTTCGCCTTCTCCGGTAGTTATGAAAATTGTCTGACTGTATGGTTCAACGGTCCAAACTGTTTTAACCCCTGATGAAACCAGCACTGATGCTTTATTCAGCAATTCCTGAACCGTCTGGCTTGCGGAAAGCACTTCAACAGCCAATATCGGCATCTCCCGAAACTTTATAACATCCCGCAGAAAATTCGGACGAATTTTTTCTTTGGGAAAAACCGAAATATCAGGCGTCAGCCCCTTACCGATATCCAAGGTCAGTTCAGGAAGCGGCGCAATTTTTTCATTTTGAATCAGTTGACGGAGAATCTGAAGACAGATATAACTGTGATTCAGTGAAGGCATATCTCCATCTTCTTTGTCATATTCAATGCCTGACATATCTTATCCGCTTTCTTTAACTGACTTTGGCGGAGAGGGTGGGATTTGAACCCACGATCCCGGTGTTACCAAGATTCCGCTTTTCGAGAGCGGCGCCTTCAGCCTCTCGGCCACCTCTCCAAACCTTTCCGCTTAAGTTTGAAGTTGTTTTAATATACTTTCTAAGCGGATCTGTCAATTTATTTTTTTCACTTGACAGAATCTCTTAAAATTTTGAATCTGTAGTCTTCAAATTCTCCGTCCATCATTGCGGATTCCGCCCAGTTCACTATCTCTGCCAGCGATATCCGGTGATAAAGATATGCGATAAGCTTTTCAGCAACTGCATGTAGGGTAATTTTCATTTTTCAGAAATCCGTTACAAATTTAAGCCCTTCATATACTTCTCTTAATTTGTCAGCAGAAAGCGTTCCTATTATTTCTTTCAGACTGCTTTTATCAACAGATTTTATCTGGGTCAGATTGATGACGCATCTTTTCGGCATATTCGCTTCGCCCTTTTTCAAAACAATATTACCCGGCAATTCACCCAATTACCATTCCTGCCCCTCATCATTTCCGCAATTTTCAAGCCATACAGATGTTTCGAGCTGCTCTCTGCATACCGATTTATCGGAAAAGACAGAATCATAAGCTTGTTTTATCTCCTGTTTTTTCTGTTCAGATATTTTTTCAATAAGCATCTTTGCAATAAATCCGCTTCTTGACATGCCGCTTCGTTTGCTGACATTATCAATCCATACAACAATGTCTGTCGGTATTGTGATTGCTATCATCTGAGCATTCATTACGGCTTTCTCCTTTCTTTTCTATCCTTAAATCCTTACAAAATCCTTCAATCCTGATTCAAAAATCACCCCGCCACCGCTTCATCCGAGCAATAAATCCGCCAAAGCAGAATGTTCACGGCTAGGCAATTTCACGCATCAAAGCCTGAAATCCTGCCTGAACAAAATGACGGTCAAATGTCAAAGCCGTTGTTATTCCTTCATTTTTCATTACAACAAAAGAAATGCAGTCGGTCAATCCCCACGCTTTATCTTTGTATAATCTGTATAATTCCAATGCCTGTTCAAATAGAACCGGAGTCAGACGGACAACTTTCATCTCCTCTGAATCAAAGAACTGTTCAATTATTCGGATACATTCATCTTTGTAATTCTTTGCAAGCGCATTGCCGATCTCGATCAATACAGCGTCTGTAACAAGCAGAGGGTATTTTTCATACTGTTTTGCCAGAACAGATGCCTGCCGATGATAACGGTCTTTATGATTTACCAATGCGATAATGAAAACGGTATCAACAAATATTCTTTTCAGCATTCTGTTTTCTCCCCATAATATAAGAATCAAGATTTGCTGAAAAATCTTCAGGTCCTTCGATTCTGATCTGCCGCAGTTTTGACATGAAACTCTGCTTTTTGCTTTTTTCCGATTGAACAAAATTTCTGATGACAGAATATAGCTCGGCAAGCTGATCTTCACCTAGCAGATTTATTTCCTCAAAAATAAGCTCTCTTACATTCATAACATTCTCCTTTCAATCCTGATTCAAAAACCTGTCTGAACCACGATTCTCAGGATTTTAAGATTACCAAGATTATGTAGTCTGTCTTTAATCATGGCAATCCCTTAATTCTGTAAATCCGGGTTCAGACAAATAAAAATCCTTCAATCCTGATTCAAGAATCCTCATTCTTCCGGCGTTTCAATTCAAGCAGCACCAGGATATCTTCCATATCTTTGGCTCGTCCTGCTGCCTGCTTCATTTTAATCAGATCATCCAAGTTCGCAAAAAACGCAGGCGTATCTCCCAGAGTATCTTCCACACGGTTTTGCCAGACCTCTTCAAAAGTAACGCCGGTAACAAAAAAATG
>DYRC01000203.1:0-1829 GCA_020718925.1 Desulfonema limicola | reverse complement strand
GTTGCGCGTGCGTAGCCGTGAATCGGAAATGCCGTAGCACCGATAATAACATAACGTACCTTATGAGCGTTTAATGATTTCAACAGGCTTTCGGTATCCACGCTTCAGTAACTCCTTTGCAATTTCATACGATTTCCGGAACATCATTGCGAACCGCTCCGCAGTTGTCAGTAAGCCCTGATAATCCAATTCATGCTGTAATTCTGCATTTTCATTCTGTTCTTCAATTGAAATTTTTAAAATGGCTGGCATATTTGCCTCCTTTTTATCCTTGAATCCTTACAAAATCCCTCAATCCTGATTCAAAAATCAACGCAGCCAAAAAATCCTGACTACCTTTGCTTTTTCTAAAGGTTCAAATTCTTTGTGATCCGTTGTAATCAGTTCGGCAGCTGAGATAAACGATTGTGCGGCAGCAAAAGCATCAGCATAAGAAATCCGAAATGATTTCTTCAGTTCGCCTGCTCTGAAAATCACTCCGTCACTGATATGATGCTCAAACCGGATCGGCAATTGCCTGATTTCCTGATAAATCAGTTGTGCGGTTTCATAATCGTTCCGTTTCAGAACATCATAATAGACTTCCCCAAGATTAACCGCGTGCATCACCAATACGATTTCGTTCTGGCGGGCTTTGATCAGCATATTTTCAAATATATCCGCTCCGGTCTCGTCAAACAGGTATGCAATCAGAGCGCAGGCATCTGCAACAAAAGTTTTCATTCGGAATAGTCCTTCCGAATTTCGGCTTGCTTATCCTGCATAAACAATTCCGTACCGCCGCTTTTGCCCTTCAATATTCCGCGCATTCTGAATATCGGATCATTTTTCCGCTTTTCCGCTTCTTTTATCTTTTCTTCAATCAGAGATTCTATAAATTCCTCCAGATTTTTAAAATGCGTCAGAAGTATGGTTTGTTGAATTTTTTGAACCAATTCGGTATTGAGCGAAACAACTGTCTGCATATTTTTCTCCTTTTTTTTATTGTCTGAACCATGATTCTCAGGATTTTAAGATTACCAAGATTATGTAATCTGTCTTAATCATGGCAATCCTTTAATCCTGTAAATCCCGGTTTCAGACAATCAGTATCGTTAAATCCTTACATTTTTTACAGTCGGTCATAGTCCGCCGGTTCAATATCCGGCACTTCGGAAAGAGCCTGCCTGAATGCTCCATCACTGCTGCGTTTTGCCCGTCGGCGAAGATAATCGACAGTCTCTATTGCTGACAGCTTTTCGGCAGCCGCAGTTGTTATAAACTGATTTACCGAAATACCATCCCGCTTTACAAACTTTTTCAGCTTTCTGTACAGAGAATCAGGCAGTTGCAAACTTATCGTATTCATTTCAACTCTCCTATACGTTCTAAAAATTCCTTCGGATTTATAACATAAAGCCCGAATTTTTCAATTCCTGCGAAATCACTTTTATTGTAGGAAACAATAAAATCGCAACGCGCTTCCACAGCCAATTCCAAAACCATATCATCTTTCGGATCACTGAGAAAAGGTCGCCACAAAAAATATATTTCACGATGATCCGCAAAAAAGCACAGCCGGTCAAGAATCGCATGGACAGCTTTACGGGATATACCGATTTTTTCTACTTGGCGTAAGGCTACATCCTCATATTCTAAAAAAAGCGGAACCGATAAAACAAATTCAAACTTGCTCTCCCCGATCAGTGAAAGCAACTTGAAAGATGCACCTCGCTTTGATCTCATGGCTGCGATAAGTACATTCGTATCAATAACAATTTTAGGTGTTTTCATTATAATAACAATCTTTGATTTGCGTAAAAACCACCCCGCCCCCGCTTCAGACAGAG
>DYRC01000018.1:2095-25952 GCA_020718925.1 Desulfonema limicola | reverse complement strand
TTACCTTGTCTGAATTGATACAGATTATCTATAAAAATATTTCCTGCAATGACAAAAAGAACAGCGGCTATAACAATGCCGGTACATGACACGACCGGAGTTGTTATCGGCACTATCTGTAATACGAAATCAAAGACCTTGCCTAACGCGATAAGCCATATCAGCGCAACGAGCGGCGTACCATAGACAAACCCTGCTGTGATACCGAAAGAACGCAGAAAACCGGGCTTATCAGGATTAGCGGCGCCCATAGTCGCAATAAAAAAGCTCATTAACACTGTCAGAGGAAATAGTATAAGATTGAAGATGATAAATCCCCTGACAAATACTGAGACAGCAATCGTATGTGTGAGTGCGTCTTTTATCATGTAAGATGCCTCCGAGTTCTTTTTTTAAGAGATAACTATCCGAATCTGTACAACAACATTATTTCATAAGTACCCGATCATATATTTTTCGGCAATATTGCAGGGGTAAGCCCCTGTGCTTACCCTCGCAGCAGGGCAATCACAGGGGATTGCCCCTACAAAATATCAAAAAATTTGCGGACAGGTACTTATCATGTATCAATATTCACCGCTTTGAAGGCTTCAGTCACGATGTCACCGGCTAAACCTTTTTCATCGGCATTTTTTTGATATGAAAACAATTTATAAATTCAAATTGCGCCAGCATCGGATTTTTTGAATCTTGATAGCCGGGCATTGATTAATTCTTTGGCTTTTTCAAGCTCGTCTTTGGTGAAAAATCGCCCAACATACAACAGCGCGGGAAACACCAGCATTAACGCGCTCTTCAGACTTAATGACAGTATGAATCGGGCATCAAGCAGCCGGGAAACTCCGTAAATAAACACCGCCGTTGCAAATAAAATAAACACTCTGCGCCATTCAAACGGCACAGGATAAACATTCTGAGAAACCGTCATCGTAAGGGTTGCCAGACAAAGAAAGCTTAACATCGTGGCAAATGCCGCGCCGATAACGCCGTAGCGGCTGATAAAAAACCAGTTGAACAGCAGATTCAATCCGGCAACCACCATCTGAATATACGCGGCATACTTGGTTTTGTATTTCAGCATAATGCCGAGATTGAAAAAATTTGCCATGCCGTAAAAAATATAGCTTAACACGACTAACGCCACCACCGCTGTTGCGCCCTGATACTCTTTCGGCGCCATGATGCGGATAACTTCGTCAATAAATACGCTGATTCCCAACCCGGCGCATAATGCCACTGCCGAATAATAAGTAAAAAATCGCCCGAATGTCGGCTTGGCGTCTTCGCGCTTGGCAATTTCAAATCTCTGGGTATTCCATGTACTGAAAAACGGCTCTGAAATAATAAACGATAAAATCATTCCGAATTTGTAGCCCAGCGAATACTGCCCAAGTTGATTCAGATCACAGAATTTCTGCACAAAAAACCGGTCGGAATAGTGCATGATAAACAGGCAGAACGATTCCGGCACCAAAGGCAGCCCGAATATAAGCATATTTTTAAGTTTTTCCCATGAAAACGATAATTTAATCTGTCGGCTGACAATGATGAGCAACGAGGATGTGTTAAAAACTTTGGTGATAATCATGCTCAGAAGCATTCCCATAACGCCCATGCGATACACCACAATAAACAGGATATTGAAGGTGAGATATGAAATCAGCGTACCGATGGAAACCATTGAATACACCAGAGATTCTTTTCGGGCAAGCAGATAGCTTTCAGGCACAGCCGCAATGGTCTGAATCCCCATAGAAATAAAAATAATCTGAAAATACCTGAAATATTTAGGATCTCCCAGCACAACTCCGGCAATGGGCTTGGTGAAAAATTCCAATGCGATAACGACCGCAATCGTCATCAGCGTTACAAAAATCAGCGCGGTTGAAAATACTTCCAGCTTATCTTCCGGGTTTTCATAATGATGATAATATCGGATAATGGCGGTTCCCATGCGGACGCCCATGAGCATAGAAATCACATTGACGGTCAGATCCATCAACTCAAGGATGCCGTAATCGCTGACCGTGAGATAATGCGTATAGACCGGGATCATAATAAAGCCGATCCCTTTTTGAAGCAGATTTGAGATTCCGTAAATTGAGGAATGTCTGGCTAAACTTTTGATGTCTTTGAGCATGATGTTTTTTCCATATTTTGAAATGTATTTAACAGCCAATCAGGTATCTGCTGTATTTTCCTGAAAATTTTTTTATACCTGCAATCATCAGGCTGGACGACAATAAACAGGATAGCAAGTCCTCTGAAATTATGGATATAATTTAAAAACATCACAAACCTTTTCTGAATTGGGAACCAGAATCACCGCATTCCAAAGCACTTCAGCCTGCAGAAGAGATTTGTCCGCATAACTGCGATAGTTATCCCATAAATGAAGGGGTTTATAGATTTGTTCAGCTTCGATTCTCTGGGAGCGAAGCCATGACACGGTTTCCTGCGCGGTGAGATTTCCCTTTAATCGGATCGGGATTCTGACATAAGGAATATCGTCAGCCCCGACAGGCTCATATTTTTCTTTGTTCATTGCAGCAATAAATTTTTTAGCCAGTTCCCGCCGTTTTGAAAAGATCGAATCTGCCCGCTTCAGAACCCGGTAAATCAGATGTGATTCAATTCGGGAAAGAGCAAAATCTTCTTTTTCTTCAGAGGCACCTAACCCCCCGGCCCCCTTCCCTGACAGGGAAGGGGGAGTAAGCAGAAGACTCCCCTCTCCGTTTCGGGGAGGGGTTGGGGGAGGGGTTTTCCTGAGTGCTAAAAAATACGGACGATAATGCAGTTTGATGATGCAGCTTATCAGCCGTCTGACAACATCGCGGATGGGTTCGGGATCAAGGGGAATTTTTTTTGCCCGCTCAATCAGCCCCGCATCATGGCTCATCAGAACGCCGCCGCGTGAAATTCCGATGCTTTTAAAGGGTCCGAAGCTTAAAATCCCCATATCTCCGAATGTGCCTAAATATCTGCCCTGATATTGCAGTCCCACAGCCTGTGCCGCATCATCTATCAGAAACAATTTCCGCTGTTCTGCCCACACCTTAATTTCCTCAACCGGCGAATGCAGTCCGTACAAATGCGGCATCAATACGGCTTTTACAGCCTGCGTATAAGCTGCATCCAGCGTTTTGACAGAAAGATGCAGGTTTTCTTCAACATCGGCAAGTATAGGAACGCATCCTACCTGAAGTACAGAGCGGATGACCGTAGGGCAGACCAGTGTCGGAATCAGTACCCCCTGCCCCGTCAAGCCCGCAGCTTTCAATCCCGCAATCAGCGCGGTTCTGCCCATATTGGTCAGCATGATGCGATTGCCATACAAATCATGCAAGGCAGTTTCCAATTTCTTTTTTACAGAAAACGGAAGCATCATCAGACTATAAAATAAATCCCGTATTCTCCAATCCGGCGGAGGAAGAGACACATAAGAACGCATCATTTCTTTTTCTTTTTTCCTTTCTTTTCTGTCTGTGCCACTTTGAACGGATTCGGGCAAAAAATGAATCCGGTAGTTTCAAGTCCGGTAAATCCTAGTCTGACTGCTCTTGCTTTCATATAACCGTTATATCTGAACCATTGCGCCACACGGGAGCTGTCTTCTTCAGACGGTCAGGGTCAGTAGCACATAATCCAGATGTCTTTCGGAAATACTTTCAGATTCACTCTGGAGCCGTCAGTTTCAGGCGGAACAAGCGTATAGGGAACATATACGGATCCGCACAGGACTTTTTCCACATCATAGCCCGCATATACAAACACCATCTTTTCACCGGATTGCAGCATTCGTTTGACCTGATCCGGCATAATTCGGGGCGCTTTGTCAGGTCCGGGGAATGCAGAGAATTCTTTCCACCATGGCTTTTTGGTTTCGCCAAACGCATAAGCGGACATAACCATAAACATCATTGTAAACAATATGACCTTTTTTTTCATGCAGCCCTCCTTTGGTATCTGCCTGTTTTTTTAACAGGAGTCTTGTTTTCAGAAGACAGTTGTTTCTGATCAAATACACCTTCCTGATATAATTTGATAAATGCTCCGGATGTGCCGACCAGCAGAAACATATATTCATAAAATATCTGATTGATAAATGATCCGGCAGAACAGTATCCGATAATTGCCAGTTGCAGCATCGCAGCATAATTATACACTTTCAGGTTTCTGGTTCTCAAGCCTCTTTTCTGTATCCGCCTTAAATTAAAGATAATTCTGAAAAGCATGAATAAATATGTCCCCAGTCCTATGAATCCGAGTTCTACGGACATTTTTATCCATATTGAATGCGGCTCATACGCGCCATCGCCCATTTTTTCAACATATTTCATGTAATGTGCGCCCCAGCAGCCTGTTCCGACTCCGAACAACGGATGATCCATTGCTCCGGCTAATCCGGCTTTCATCAGAACGGTTCTGGATTTCGCAGAGCCTTCGGTCTGTTCTCCGCCCACTTTGATAGTTCCCAGCCGATCTATGGCATATTGCGGGATCATGGGAATGATCATCGGTATTGACAGCAAAAGAATGACAAAGTTCCGTCCCCGTTTTGTTCCTTTTCTGAAAAAATTCAGAAATAAGAGCAGAAAAAGCCCCAGCATAGCCCCTCTGGAGTTGGAGACAATCGCACATAACCCCACAAAAAATGACGCGGTATATGCGGCTATCTTGACTTTTTTGTTTTCAGCCAGTACGCCCCAATAATAGCACAAGGGCCATGTCATGACAACCCCTACGGCAAAATCGTTTCTTTCCGACATCTGTCCGCCGATTCCCATATTTTCAACCGCACCGCCGCCCATAAGTCCCTGCAGCGATGCCTGAACAGCCCAGATACCGATTGACGATGCAAATGTCATGGTAATAATCTGCAAATCCTTTTCCTTGGAAATGCTGTTGGAAATCAGGATGGATGGAAGAAGAATTTTAAATACGATATTGAATTTATCCCATGCCAAAGCTGAGGTTGAGGACGTGGCAGAAGATATCAGACATACCAGCATCACGGTTATCAGATGAAATGATCCCTTATTCCATCTGAATTTGAGACTTCCCTGCGCCAAGCCCAGCATCAGAGACGCGGACAGAATTGCGAATGCGATAGGCACCAAGTTGGGGAGCGGCAGATAGGTAAAATCCTGGGGTCTGAACAGCGTTACCCAAACATAAAACCACATTGCGCCGACAGGGGCTTTCAATCCCCATAACACCCCCATCAGAACGATCAGAAGAATAAGTTTGGCTCTCATAGTTTAAGCTTATCCGATAAACTCGAAGAAAATTTCTGCAACAGCCGGGCAGTTATCAGCATCAATGCCAGAGATAGAATAAAATTCAGACTTTGATACGGTGTCGGCTTGATAAACAAATACGGATGAACCAGATAGATTTCCAATACGCTGTCTGAAAAATACGATACGCCTTTCATCACAATCTGCGGAAGAACAACATGATCGAAAAAGAATATCACAGAGATTGCCGCAAAAAAGATAAAAAAGAAATTGAGATATTTTATCTTCAGAAAATAGTTGAACACAAACATCATGCCTAACACCGTGATAAACAGGATCATATTAAGATGCAGAGGAACTTTTACGCTGTTTCTGGCGCAAAAAATTCCGGCAATAAATCCGCAGCTTGTCAGCCAGACCATGTGATCATAATGGAAGAGGAGATGAAGATAAAATGCTGTCGGAATATACACGATCACAAACATATAAGAAACGATTTTGTTTCTGTTCAGATATTCCAGCAGCGGATAGAGCGCGTAAAAAATCAGCAGCAGGGTAAAAAACCACATCGCAGCCCCGAAAGGACTTTGATTGGGGATTCTCAGCCATGTCAGAAATCCGTTCAATCCTAGTGCGTTGATCAGCGAATGCCATGTCCATATTCCGGGTTCTCGTTTTATCAGAAACAGGATCAGCAAAAACACATTGATGACCATCAGATTCAGCCCCAGCCGCCTGATCTTGCTGATGACAAACTTTTTCTTATCAAAATCTCCGTGATATTTCAGATAAGTGAAAAATCCCGATGAATAACTGAATATCAGCAATCCAATGGTAACAATTACCCATATATCAAATGACTTAGGTAAATGTCCGAAGACCACAATCAATATGGAAAAAAGTTTGGCTGAGGTAAAATTCCGGCTGACATTCGGATCAATCTGTCCTTGCATACGCCATCCTATACCGAAAATTTGCTTTTTATCAGATTTGTTACCCGTCTGATATTATCAGGGTTAAACGGCGATAAGCAATGTCTGATTTTCATCTGATAATCAAAGGTATCAAACGCAAGATATTTGGGATACAAGGCGCATTTTCCCCGCCCGGTCAGCAGCTTGATGGCTTCGGCAACAATCAGACAGCCCACCATATTGGTTACAAAATTAAGCGATGGCGAAGTCTGATGCACATAAGCCTTATCAAAACAGTTCACTTCTTCGCAGGTCATTTCGATGAGAGGCTTTGAGTTTCTGAGTTTTATGCGATTCCACCAGCAATCAAGAAAGGTTTCGCAGGGCGATACATGGTAATCAAAGCTCTGCACCCGTCCCCCGGTGATTGTCGCATATCCGTTCACCAGAGGCACCTTGTGTTTCTGAGCATTTAAGTAAAACAGCTTGGCAGATGGGCGATCCGCATTCTGAATCACCATGCCCGCGCCCTTGACAAATGGCTCGACATTATCATTATTTGCCATTTCCCGAACCAGCATGTCAACCTGGGCATAAGGATTGATTGTTCTGATTCGTTCTGCTGCCACTTCAACCTTGTATTTGCCGATGCTTTCAGATGTGGCAAACAATTGTCTGTTCAGATTTGAAGCATCATACACATCCATATCAAACAGACGGAATTTTTTCACGCCCCATCGGGCAAGAAGCTCGACCGTGATTGCGCCCACGCCGCCCATTCCGGCAATGGCAAATACCGTGTTTTTCACCTTTTCAACCGATTCAGAGTCAATATACAGCAATGTCCGGTTCAGCATCCCGGATACATATTCCTGCTCATCGTTCATGGTTTTCTCCCTGCTCTTTGATAAATATCCTCATATACCGCAGTCGTTTTTTTCCAAGTATGCCGCTCAAGCACATAGGCAAGCCCCTGAGATTGCAGCGTTTGGCGCAGATCATCATTGCTTAACAGCGATTCAAATTCCTTTGCCAAAGC
Organism: Desulfonema limicola; assembly: GCA_020718925.1. Classification (GTDB taxonomy): domain Bacteria; phylum Desulfobacterota; class Desulfobacteria; order Desulfobacterales; family DYRC01; genus DYRC01. Next base: position 18,759 of record DYRC01000018.1, on the reverse strand, counting down.
TGCCGCGTCTCCTGCCGGAAACAACACGCCGGTTTGATTGTGCCGCACCAGTTCTTTATGCCCGCCGACATCGCTTGCCACAAACACCTTGCCCATTGCCATTGCTTCCAGAGGCTTTAACGGCGTTACCAAATCCGTTAAGCGCATGGAATGACGCGGATAAGCTAAAATATCGGTCAGCGCATATACGCCCGGAATCCGTTCATGGTCAATCCGCCCCGGCATGATGACCTTATCTGTCAGATTTAAAGATTGAATCTGCGCTTTCACCTCTTTTTCCACTTCACCGCCGCCCACCAGCAGCAACACCGCTTCAGGATGACGGGGCGCGATTTTGGAAAATGCATCCACCAACAGATCAAGCCCTTCATATCTGTAAAAAGAACCGATAAAGGCAATCACTTTTTTGCCGCTCAGATTCCACTCTCTGACATACTGCTCGTCCGGCGGACAGGGCGTGAAATCTTCAGGATTGATGGCATTGAATACCGGCGTGAGTTTATCCGCAGAAATGCCCCGCTTTATCAGATCATTTTTAATGCCGTTGCACAACACCGCCACATGAAACGCAAGTCGGCATACGGTGGTTTCAATGGCTCTGACCAATCGGTATTTCCAAGAATTTTCAGGATATGTTCCGTGATCCGCAGCCGCGTCTTCCCAAAACGCCCGGATTTCATAAATCACCGGAATCCCCAGCCTGAATCCTGCCCAAAGTGCTGGAATCGCATTCAATACCGGCGAATGAGCGTGAAGAATATCCGGCTTTTCGATGTCAGCCACCTGTTGAATACGCTTTGCCAACGCCATCATCAGCCGCATTTCCGATTCAAACGGGAATTTGCCCTCATTTGTTTTTCCTGTCCGATAGTAGGTAAAATTCCCGATAATTTCTTTTTCCGGAGACGCGCCTTTCCAGCTTTGCTCGTGCTTGGGCGAGGTTACGATTAGCGGCTCCCATCCCCTGTTTTTCTGAGCGCGGAAGATGTTCTGGCTGCGAAAGGTATAACCGCTGTGAAGCGGCAGGCTGTGATCCAGAACATGAAGAATTTTCAATTTTTTCATCATAGCAATCCCTTAATCTTGCAGATACCGGTTCGGATAATCAACTCCTGATTCAGAATTTTCAGACAAGAATACTAACAACTGCTGAAATTGTCAATAAATCCTCATCGGAACACGGATAAAATTACACCAGACAATTATCAGTATCAGAAGTACCACTACCCAGTTTGCAATGCAATCTGAGCGAAAATACAAACTGTGATTTTTTCAAAATGCTTGCTGTCAAAGGATAATTCATGTATTCATCTGCCTTCCTTGTGTCATCTTTCCCTGTTTTATGTGATATGGCATGATATCTGCATATTATAATATAAAGATTGGGGTATTTTTATCCACTTCTTCTTTTTAATGGGATTGGCGTGATTTGAGTGGAAAAAATATTTAGAGTGGACTTATTTTTTTTAAAGGAGACTATTATGGCACGTTTTAAGAGGTTTGCGTTTTTATTGGCATGTTTGCTTATATTTCCGGCTTTCGGACATGCCTCGTCATTGAGCCACAGTGAATTCAGCCTGTGGAATTTTCAGATTTCGCCTGAATCCGGGCAGGTGCTAACATTATTTAACGAAGCAGAATCTAGTCTTGCTGTATCTGCTGATGATTCAATACAGGGAAGCGTCAGCGACACCGTCAACGGCAACGCGTTACTTCCGATGGAAGTTTCATCAGGTTCAGCAGACGCCAGTGCGTCTTATGCCTGGTTTTATCCTCAGAAAATGGAAATAGCCGCCAGCGCAAACGTATCTTTGCCTGACAGCACAACATCTCTTCAGGGGCAAGCCAGCGGTCTGTCAACGATGAACAATATCGCCATTTTCTTTACAGGCTCTGAGGATCTGCAGACAAACGTAACATTTTCTTTCAACTATAAAGAGATTCTTCAGGGATTTTCCAGCGATACTTATGGCTATTTTGACAGCTCGTTGAGCGTTGATCTTAAAATCCGCGATGTTGATTCCGGCAGCGTGTTATCGTTGTTCAGCATAAACGACGGGATTTCAGGGCGGAATACCTCTATGAACGAGGGGGGAGACGTTGATAAATTTTTTGAAAGCGATTTAATCCTTTCTTATGGTACGCTGTACTCTCTGGAATGGACTGTGGATTCAAAAGCCGCAGCATCCATTGATACCACGCCTGAGCCTTCCACCATTTTTCTGCTGGGTTCGGGAATAGCAATTGCCTTTTTCATTCGCAATCGTAAGAAAAACGCCTGATCTTTTCGGAGTGCAGGAGAATGAAGTCTTTTGCACTCCTTATTTATTCCGAAGCCATTGAAACAAACACGGATTCTCTGAGCGCGGCAAATACCTCAACCCCTTCCTGCGATGCTTTTTCTTTTCCTGACGCTATCTTGTGAAGAAATTCGATTTTTTCTTTATCTGCGCTGCTGATTTGCTCTCCCACCCGCCTGAGAGCATTATGAATGCGATTGTATAAAATTACCGGACCGAACATCACGTTGTTTTCTTTTTTCAAAACCGCGCCGATAATGTGATTGTCGCTAATCTGAAAGGCTTTGGGCGCAGGAACATATCCCAGCAGCTCGGCAAACAGCGACAGCGATTCAATCACGCCTTTGGCATAACCGCTTTCCAAAGACGCCGCACCGTCAATTTCGATTTCCTTTATATCTGCCTTGTCAAAGGACAGATCAAGACCGCGAATACAATCTTTTTCAATGATTTTCACCGAGGCTTCTTTTTTACAAACCACCACATCCGAATCATTTAAGATTTTAATCACCTTGAACACATTGAGCATTTCCTTAACCGTAGGACTTTTTCTTAAACCCACATCCTGCGGCGTTGAATTATAAATTGCAAGCTCATTGTCTGAAACCAGAATTTTATGCTTTGCGGCATTATCTGAAATGTACAAATCAAGATCCCGCTCTTTGTGAAATTTGTAGGAACTCATATTCAGAAGCTCCCGCATCGCCTGTTTATCTGTCTTTTTTTCACTGTCAGCAGGTCCGATGGAAGCGATAACTTTGGCGGCTAAATTGTTTATCTGAATCTTTTTCAACAAGTTGGCTTTAAATGACATACTCCTCCTGATTGAAGTTCAAAAGATCAAACCTGACATTTCTATTTGAATATCAGATGATTATATCGCCTGATGCTATGGGAGCAGATGATCGGGTTCAAAATTTTGAACCCCGGAGATTCCCGTAAAACAGACGAAATCGAAGATACGACCTTATTTTATCCGAAAAGATGTTTTTTAAATTGAACCGAAACACCCGGGCGATATGAAGAGATTACGGAAAATACAGGGAGTTTCAGGTTGGCAAGGGTTTTGCATATACAATAATTAACCCTGATAATTTTTTTCATCTGTTCTCCTCCTTAACGGTCAACCGGCTGCCTCCGGTTGACCGTTTTTATTTTCCCGCCCCTCCCCGAAGGAGGGGATCGATGTTATCACATCATATCGTCGGGAATATCCGCATTGGTATAGGCTTTCTGAACATCATCGTTATCCTCAAGGATCTCCATCAGGCGCATGATCTGCTCGGCTTCTTTGCCCTGAAGGCTGACCGTGTTTTGGGGCAGCATGGTAACTTCAGCATCCTCATATTTGATCAAAGCGGCGTCAAGGGCTTTTTTCACTGCTTCAAAATCATCGGGCGCGGTAATCACCTCAAACGCGTCTCCATCGTCCCGAACATCCTCAGCGCCCGCTTCCAAAGCGATTTCCATGAGTTTGTCTTCTTCTGCCGCTTTTTTGTCTATGCTGAAATAGCCCTTCTTTTTGAACATCCATGATACACAGCCGTTTTCGCCCATATTCCCGCCGGATTTGCTGAAAATATGGCGAATATCTGCCACTGCCCGATTTTTATTGTCGGTCATGACTTCCACAAGAACAGCCGCACCTCCGGGTCCGTAGCCCTCATAGGTTATTTCCTCATAAGTAACGCCCTCAAGTTCGCCGGTTCCTTTTTTGATTGCCCGCTCAACATTGTCTTTGGGCATGTTTTCGGCTTTTGCCGCCAGAACTGCGGATCGCAGACGGGGATTCGCCGCCGGGTCGCCGCCGCCCATTTTTGCCGCGACCGTGATTTCCTTGATCAGTTTGGTGAAAATTTTGCCGCGCCTTGCGTCCGCCGCGCCTTTCTTGTGCTTGATGGTTGACCACTTATTATGTCCTGACATATATCCTCCGGTTTTTTTGGGGTGTGAATCTATCAAATTTGAATCAATACTGCAATGGGTGTTCAACGTTATTCAAAAAATACCTGACTTTTAGGACGGATTCTCATCGCCCGTGTGGGACATGCCGTGATGCACAACTCGCAGACACTGCATTTTTTCTGATCAAATTCCACAAACATTTCAGGGCGTCTGACAGACAAAGCGCCGGTGGGGCAGACTGCCGTACACGCGCCGCAATGCACACAGCGATGTTTGCTGCGCTTCATTTCCTGTTCCGCGCTTTGAACCTGAACACCATTTTCTTCAAGAAATTTCACGCCTTGTCTGAAGTTTTTTCGGACGCCGCAAATTTCCAGCACCAAAATCCCCTCTTTCTGGGGAAAAATTTCAGCGTTAAGAATGTTGAATGTCAGATCATAGTCTCTGACCAAATTGCAGACCAGCGGCTTATGTACGACTTCCTTGGGAAAGCGAAGAATCATAATTTTGGAATACACGGGGAAACCTCCGAAATTTATTGTGGATAAAAATTTTCATCAAGCGTTTGTTCTTTGGAAAACGGACAATTTGCAGGAAAAGTACGTTCCCTGAGTTTGGTTTCCTTTGCCGCCATCAGAATTGCACGTTTATATGCACGGGCAAATTTTTCATCAAGATCATACGTCAGGCTCGGGCTGTCATCTAATACATCAAAAACCTGCTGACGCTGCTCTGTAATGGTATATTTCCAACTCTTAGAACGTTTTTGCGGCTGATATGCCCATTTCAGCAAATGTGCCAGCAATACGGCTAAACGACTCACCAATTCCCGCTTTTCACCTCTGCCCATTCCCTCTAATTCCTCTGCAACATTCTGAGCATCAATCTCGGAAAATCTGCCATCACGGATAAGTTTTGCATTGTGCAGCAGCCATCCGTAAAAATCTTTTTCATATTCTATGGCTAATTCGCTCATAAAAAAACTCCGTCTTTTCGGGTCAACATCTGTTCAAATAATCATAGCATTTTTTCCAAAGCCTTATCAATCTCTTTCAAGTCGCCGGATAACAAATTGCGAACCTGTATCCGTAACTGACCGATATGATAATCATCGCCGATACCTGAAATCAGATTCTCTACTTTTTCCTCACAGGTTTTGCCGATTTGTGCCAAGAGCTTATGCTCGGCGTTTTTTGCGTCATAACGCGGCAAATAAACTTCCAGAATTCGCTTATGAATATCTCTGGGTCCGAAAAGTCCGGTTGTCTGAAAAGCTTTGATTTTTTCATTTGCACAATTTGAATTTAAAAAACTGGTAATATAGTAGGCTTCTTTCAAATTATTTGTAGAAAACCAATACGTTTTACTTTCTGCAATAAAAGTCTTATCGATTTTTTTTCTGTCAATTACCACTGCATTCGCATCTTTTGCCGAAGCAGTGTAAATCACGATATAGCGATATTGCAGATTCTGTGCTGTCATACCTTTTTGAAAATCCAACCTATCTGAAAAACTCATATTTTCGGAACGCTCGGTCTTGTTTGCATCCCATAAGTCTTCCGCATCTTCAAACCAATCGGATGTATCTGCCTGTGCTTTTCTGAACAACTCCATAGACGTAAGTACTTCAATCTGCTGATGTTTGTTGATAATTATCGGCAAAACCACCAATGGCGGACGAATCAATCCGAAAGGCATGATATTTTTGGCAAGAGCGGTACGGAATAAAAACCCGCTATAAATCATGCCTTTGAGAATAAACTTTTTCCACGGCATTTTAGCGTCTTCAAGGATGGCTCTGCTTGTTTCGACATACATAATCCGATCATTCAGATCAGGAACATCCTGAATAACATCTATAAAGTAAAAATTTCGGGGAACAATCGTAGCGCCCTGCTTGAATAGCGGCTTATAATAATTGGCTTTTTCCGAATGATTCGATGCTACATCGGAAAATGCCGAATGTCTGCCGAGTTTCACATAATGCCACTTTGTTTTTTCAGACTTCAGAAGGTGTTTTACGGATTCCGGAGAACCATCCTGTTTTTTCAATCTTCCTGAAAAAATCAGCCCGCCAATCGGCTTGGGATTGCCTGTCGGACGTATTTCTCTTGTTTTGCAGAAAAATACGCATGACGGTATATTAAATAAAGGACTTATTCCTTTCAAATCCCATATTCCGTTAATTTTAAACCCTTCTGCTTTACCGATGCGGGTATTGTCATGATGATCCGCAGTCAGAAAACTTCGGGGTAAAACAAAAGCCAGTTGTCCGTTTGTCTTGAGAAAATATGATGCCGAATGTGCTAAAAATATAGCTGCCAATTCCAGATGAGGCATATTGGCAACTTTGGAAAGAAGTTTGTATTTATCGGCAAGTTGACGCAATGCTTCCTGATATTCCTTATTTACCACATCTTTATACGTCACCCACGGCGGATTCCCGATAACAAAATCAAAACAATTTTTAAGAAAATAAGGCTTATATGAATTTTTCAGAATGAATTTCCATATACTATCCCGCCCCTGTTCTTTAGCTTCTTTAAGTCCATGATAAATCTTATAAAAACTTTCTACAATTTCTTCGGATAATTTATGCTCTTTTAAAAGACTTATGAAAATTTTTGAGAATTCGTCAAGAGAGAATCGCTGCTTTTCAGACTTTTCAACGAATTTATTGCAGACATCTATGGCTTCATCAAATAATGCAGGGTTTTCAAATACTTTCATATCAATACGATAAATCTGCTTATCAATTATCAGTTTGAAAACATTTCCGAATAATTCAATGTTGCCTTCGGGAACAAACAGCGTATTTGCAAGAAATACTCTCAAACTGACAGGACGGGATTCGCCTCTGATTTTATTCCCCAACGCCATCAATACCGTATTCTTTGAAATCTGAACCGAAAGCGGATGAATATCTATTCCGACTACTCTCTGAGCAATGTCATACGCAGGCATATCGGGATGTTCGGTTTTCAGGCGATCAATCGCCGCTCTTAAAAACGACCCGCTGCCGCAGGCAGGATCAAGAATCGTGCTATCCGACTTAATATCTAATTCCCGAACAATTTTTTCACATAACCAGTCCGGCGTGTAATATTCGCCCAGAGCATGACGGGTTTCAATATCAATCAACTCCTGATAAATGCCTTTCAGAATGTCTTCCCTGACTTTTGTAAAGTCATACTGATCTATCTGCCGGATAATTATTCTGAACGCCGGTACAATCGCCCTGAAATTATCTTCCGAAGCAGCCCAGTGGTAAAAGTCGTCATCTATGAAATTGATGATATTTAACTGTCTGAAGATATTCCCGCTGATAATTCCCTGCAATGTCCCATCATCAATGAATTTATCCGGCTCAAGTACCGAATATCCCAGAATTTTGGAAAAAATACTGAGATAGCTATGAACCAGAAAAACTTCATGGTCAGCTTCAAAAGAGCCGTAAGCAATGCTTAAAAATTTGTGCCACTGTTCAAAAGATGTTATGATTTCAGGTAAATGCTTTACCTTATCGAATCGGGATTTAAGAATCGCAATAGCCGTAAGAAATGTACCTGACGTAGCCCCGAAATCTCTCTGAACATGTTCCAGCGTTGCGGTCTGCTTTTCAGTGCGGAACAAATACCGGTCAAGAAAGTAGAAAAAATCATGGGCATTGTCCTTATCCAAAACAAAATTATCGGTCTCCTGAAGCTCAATGTCTTCCTGATTTTCAGCGCGAAAATAGTTTTCATAAGAGAGTGCGTAAATCGTCCAATGCCCGCCGTCTGTGGCGATCAGGGTGAAATTATATTCCTGCCCCGAAGCCCAATTGCCCAGCACATAGTCTTTCAATTGCGCTTTTGCCTCTGAGCTGCTTTTGCTCAGATTTTTTTTAAATTCGATAATAACCTTACCATATTGCGTATCTGCATATCCGGTTTTGGTGCGGACTTTGCGCGGAATATCCATAATTGTTTTTTCCGCGCCCAGACTCATGCGGTTGATGATGTCTCTGAGTTCGGGATCAAAATCAAATAAGCGGATCAGCAAATCTTTGAATAATTCTTTCCGTACCGCCTCAGAATTGGCAGCCTTCAGGTTGTGGCAATATTCTGTAATAATGCTTTCTCTGTTCATAATGTTTGTATCCTTTATTATATGTTTCGTAGTAAAGTTCCGCCCGCATAATCGGTGAGCGGATGCCAATTGCCGGAATACGGATTTTCCAAATTGAATCTGTCTGCAATATCATCAAATAATGATCTCAGAAAGGTTACATATTCCTGATTGTTCAATACAACATTCCAATTGAGAGATTCAAGAGCGCGAACCCCGCCATGCGTTTCCCGATAGCGTTCTTTCCTCTTTTTTGTTCCGGTAGGATCACAAAGATATTGAAGATAATGCTTCGGATGCTTTTTTCGCTTTTCAAAATCAACAGCCCAATCTGTTTTCCAATCGCCACTCTGCAATGGCGCATTGAGATAATCCGCATCATCAGATACCAGAAATTCTTCAACATTCATGTTTATACCGGATACGGTTGAATCGCGCTCTGCTCCCGCCCGTTTAAGAGCGTCAGATTCGCCGAAAAAATATGCTTCTGTCATCGGAACAAAAAGATGAAAAGAACATCGTTCACGGATTTTCCTAAAACATTTTTCCTGCCGCGCCTGATTTGACCATCGCTCATAAACACACTGTTTCACAGCATATTGGAAACATTCGATAACCACATCTGCCTGATGGGAGTTCTCAAGTTCCAAATCTTCAATAACAATTGCCATATCAGCAGGCTCGCCTTGTCTGCCCGGATCAACAGCCGCAACCAGTTCATAGGCAATTCTTTTAATTGGCAGATTCAGAAGCATGGGGTTGCTTAAATCTGCTGAAGTGAATCCGTCATATTGTTTTGCTTCAAGAAAAGACAGATTTGGAAATGCTCGCTTCAAAGCTTTGGCAAGCGCTTTTTTTTCCATATCTCCGGTAACAATAAGCTGAACTGTTTCTTCCATTTTATCGTTTTTCCTGTATGGCAAAATCTCTTCCGTATAAATCTCCGAATGCGAAATATTTCAGCCATTCAGGATCACGAATTTTATCAAGACGAGCAAATTCTTCCTCTTCATCCTGATCCATTACAAATATTTTATCAGGTTCTTCGTTGAATGCATTCAGAATAAATGTCGAATGCGTGGCAAGCAATACGGTAAGATTATGATCTTCAGCACGATCCCGAAATGCTTCGATAATTTTTTTTATCGCATAAGGATTCAAACCGTTTTCCGGCTCATCAATGCCTATAATGCCGCCATCCGGCGCAGAACAAACTGCCATTAAGTGCAATAACGCTGTAAGAAAGCCGTTTGAAATAAAATACACCGGAACAGGAATATCTGAGTCAGGCGGATAAATTCTCACAGATACCGTCTGTCCCGCAGATTCAAAGTCAAGATCATCAAAAAATATAGGAAAAGCTTCTTTGAGGGTCTCAATAACAAAGTCATAACGCTCCCTCAGAGGCTTGGAACTATGCCAATTTCTCAAAACAGAAAAAGCGTTTTGTCCGCCATATTGAAGCGAAATCTCATTTCCTGCGAGCGATCCTGATTTTCTGAGCGTCCACAAATGATAGTTGGAATAATGTTGGTAATGTCTCAAGACTCGGACAAAAGGAATTTTGATATTTTCAAAAACACCATCCCCTGAATGACTATCATATTTGCGCCTTAACAACAGAGATTGAGGCGTTGAAAATTCATTATCATCTGCACTATCTTCGGAAAGATAGGACATGACACAGTTATGATATTTTAATTCCTCCGGTATCGGATAAACCGCACCATTTGACGTGACGGTCGGGATAATTTCCCATTGAAGATCAGAAATTTTAAGGGCAAATGTAGTGGGCATGTCTTTAGGGTTGCTGATATTGGTGAACCCCCATGGTCCGCCTGAAAAATTCAATGCGGCATTAAATCCCCGATCAAAGGCGTTTCTCAAAAACTCAATCGCTGAAAGAAGCGTACTTTTTCCGCTTCCGTTAGGTCCCACAAGTACGCAAACCCCGTCAGCTTCCAAATCAACAGATCGGATTACCCGATAATTTTTAATCTGCAAATGAAATCCCATAGTCAAATCCTTTATAATTCCTTAACGGACAACGACTTCCACCCGTCTGTTTTTGGGTTCGGCAATGCCTTCAGGCGTATCCACCAGAGGATTTTCCATGCCGTGCGAGGTAACTTCAAATATCTCAGGAGTCGCTCCGAGCTTGACAAGTTGTTCAAACACGGTTTTGGCGCGATCTGTGGATAATCTGAGATTCAATTCCTTATTGCCTACACGGTCAGTATGCCCGATAATACTGACATCCGAAGAAGCTGATTTTGCAATCTGAGCTATGATGTCAGGCAGTATTTTAACTGAATCTTCCGTCAGATTGGCGGAATTGCTGCCGAAATACAATAAGAAAACTACCGGAACCGCAGGCTGAGACGCCAATGCAGGCTGAAAAATCTGAGTAACTTTCTGCTCTTCCATGACAAACGTCTCGGAAAGCGGCTCATCAGCCTTATTCAAACCTGTCGCCTGATATGCGGTGTTCAGCTTTTTTTCAACGCCTTGTTTGGAAACCAGCATTTCTCCGGTATGTCCATCCGGCGAAGGCAATAAAACAAACAGATTCTTCGGCTCCGTAGCGCAGCCGACTGTCATTATGCTCATCAGAACAAATATTAGTATATAATTCAATCGTTTCATGGTTCACTCCGCTTTGATGGCTATTTTGGTTCCACGAACCCCTACCACTGCCGTAGGTGTTACAAATTTCACCGAATCTTTGTTTAATTTAGTCATAATTCCCGTCAGATAAACCAAAGTTCCACGAATCAGGCGGCTGGTAAATCCTAACTTTTTTTCATTCGGATCAAAGTCAAACGAAGACAATTCAAGCCTTGTTTCAGAGCCTATGGATAAAAGGCTGTTATCCCTCAGAATAATTCCCATATAACTGTTTTTGCCCGTCTGTAAAATATCCTGCCTTATCAGCCTCAATCCGACTACGGCTGGCATGGTTTCAGACTGACGGATAACAAAGCACGATCCGCTGACGGTCCTGACACTGCCGATATACGCGCTCTCCGCTGCAAATCCGGCACTGCTGTTAATGACAATCAGGAGCAGAATTATCAGGTATTTCATCGCATCCTCCATTATTTATCATAAAGAATATCCTGCGGTCTTTTGGCTGCAATCACGACAAAACCGGGAAAATTCAGAATATCGTTGATAAAGTTTTCATCAAAACTCAGCGTGTATTTTCTTTCGGAAAGAAGCACAACCGGAATATGCTCCCGATCTTCTTTGTTGCAGCTAAGACGCCTTTCGACAGGTTTCGTAAAATATTCGCGCTTAAATTCTTTGATTTGTTCATTTGTAATTTTGACAAGCCTGCCTTCTCTGGTCATTTTGGCAATAATGATCGTGATATTGGTTGCCGAAGCAGACAGCCCGGCAGTTCGCTGATACTCCGCAATCAGTTTGTTAGATACCATCAGATAAGCATTTTTTTCTTTCTTTTCAGAGCTATAAGCCATCAGCCATTGAATGAGTTTCGTATATTCAGAGTCTAATGGGTTAGCAAAATTTTTTGTGATATTGTTATCAATGAAAATGTCTTTACGCATACAGGGCAATATCCATTGCATCTATCATATATGTATCGAAAAACCCCTTCGGCGCGTTTTTAATCCGCCCGTCTTTGGTGAATTCGATGCGATACGTGATGCTGCCGTCCGGTGAAGGTTCAAAATAATAAACCGATATATCGGCAGGATCAAGTTTTCCCTTCACAATATCCAGCCGAAAGCGATTCAGCAGATATTCGCTATGTGTTTCAATGATGTATTGCTTCTTTGTTTCTTTAATCTGATTGACAAAATAATCCGCAAGAGAAGCCTGAATACTGGGATGTAGGTGAATTTCCGGCTGTGCCAATATAAGCGTTGAATCATTTGCTAATTGAAGATCAGCCGCAATGACCGGCAAAAACTGACTTATTCCGAAACCGACATCTGCCAATGATGCCCAGACGCCTTTGTATTTGGTTTTAACATTGACTTCAAATCGTCCGCCCTTTAATTGCTGAGTTTTAAGAGAATGAATCAATTTAAGTTTTTTAAGAATAGAAATTATTTGTTTAAACTCAGGTGCTTTCTGTTGTTCCCATTCCAATATCTGGTCAATATACCCTTCTCCGTTTACGCCTATTTTTTCATCAGCTTTTACTTTCTGATAGTAAGTTCGTTCAGGAGCGAGCCTGAATGGAGATATGAAATTTATCCCAAATTCTTCAAAATTATGAATAAATAAACAGGACCTTTTTCTGTCTCTTTTAAATTTATCTCTTAATTCATCAAGTTCTAAATTTTTTACTGGTTCATCCATATAAAAGACTTTATATTTATGATCTGATGTGATACTTACTTCACAATGATTTTTATCTTCTTCTCTTACCATCTTGCCGTCTATTACTATTTTTAGAAATTTTAATTCAGGCATATTGTTTGACGAGTTATAATTCCAAATAGTCTGAAAATTATTGATCATCCAATCTGAATAGGATGCAACAATATCAATTTCTATCTCTCTATCCTTTGAATTCTTAAAGGATATATCTCTGAAATCTCCCATATTCACATACTTGCCGTTAGGAGATAGATATAGCGGAAAATCCTTTGACTGAAGCGGCGCAAGTATCCCATAAATCAGCGAACTCTTGCCGCTGCTGTTTTCTCCGGTCAGAACCGTTATCCGGGACAACTCAACATCCGTTTCTTTGAAGCATTTGAAATTTTTCAGTGAAATCCTATGAATCGGCATATCCGTTCTCCTATAAAAAATATTGTATAACCTAACCCCCCGTCCCCCTTCCCTGAAAGGGAAGGGGGGGAGAGGTCTTTACCCCAGTGCCGCAACGCCGGGCAGAGTTTTGCCTTCCAGCAACGCCAAAAATGCGCCGCCGCCGGTAGAAATATACGAAATCCGTTCACTTTCTCCGGCTTTGTTGACCACTACGTCCGTATCGCCGCCGCCCACAATCGTCAGGGCATAAGAATTGGCAACGCTTTCCACCATCGCAAGACTGCCCCGGCTGAACGCATCTTTTTCAAATACGCCCATCGGACCGTTCCAGATAATGGTTTTGGCATCATACAACACTTCCGAATACAACAGCGACGTTGCAGGACCGATATCCATCACCATCCAATCCGGCGGAATTTCCTGAATTGTTACTTTTTTGATTTCCGTTTTGGTGTCAGAATTGCTTGCAACCACCGCATCCACCGGCAGATAAAACTTAATGCCTTTTTCTGCGGCTTTTTTCATAATTTCTCTGGCAGTGTCCAGCAGATCGTCTTCTACCAGCGATTTTCCGACAGCATATCCCATGCTCTTCAGAAACGTATTTGCCATTGCGCCGCCGATGACAAATTTATCCACATGCCTGAGCATATTTTCCAGTGCGCCCAGTTTGCCGGATACTTTTGCCCCGCCGATCACCGCAACAAAGGGTCTTTGCGGATCAGCCATTGCTTTTTTGAAATAATCCAATTCTTTCTGCATCAGAAATCCGGCAGATGACACGGGCGCATACTTGGTAATTGCCGCAACCGAAGCGTTGATCCGATGCGATACGGCAAACGCATCATTGACATACACATCACAAAGCCCGGCTAAGGCTTTGGCAAAGGCATCTTCATTTTTTTCTTCTTCAGGATGAAAGCGCAGATTTTCAAGCAGCAATACATCGTCCTCTTTCATCTGAGACACCATTTTATCAACGTCTGCTCCGATGCAATCCGGCGCCATTTTCACTTCTTTTTCCAACAGACGCCCCAGACGCTTGGCAACCGGACTCAGACTCATTTTGGGAACAACTTTACCCTTGGGTCTTCCCAGATGAGAGCCGATAATCAGCTTTGCCCGATGATCCAAGGCATATTTCAGCGTGGGCAGCACTGCCCGTATCCGGGAATCATCCGTGATATTCTGATAGTCGTCTAAGGGAACATTGAAATCCACCCTGAAAAAGACCCGTTTTCCTTTAATATCAACTTCTTTGATTGTCTTCACGCGTCGGCGTTCCCCCCTTTGCGCTGTTCCATAGTTTTGCGATGAAGGTCTTTTTTTCTTGACCATCGCTCAAAAAAGCTCATCATGCCTGAAGAATAAGCTCTGTCCACCCGCTCTTCTTCTACCTTCACCCCATCCGTATCTTTTATGGCTGCCTTCAGACATTGCGTTTTGTAAAAACACACAAAACAGCTTTCCGGCGAGTGCCTAAGCCCGTCTTCTCCCATAGGAAAAACAATGTCCAACTTGCCAAAACAATAAGGATTTTCATTGCTCATAGCTTCTTCTGCTCATCCTGAAACTTCACCAGACGCTCAATCTGCGGCAGAGAAATCAGATGAGCATAAATCACCGGCAACGCGCCTTTTTTTCTCAGATCGAGAAAATCCGCATCCGATAACTCTGTGAGTTTTTTCTCGTTGATTCCGAAACAGCCGCTGATATTGCGGGGCGTTTTATTCGGTCCGTCGTTGATCTGAATATTAAGCTGCGTCAGCATATCCCGCTCGACCATCTCTTTGCAGAACATATCGGTGATTTCACTCATGCGATACAACTCTGCCAGATATTCTTTTGCCTGCTCCAAAATTTTGGTAGGCTTGCCGTCTTTGTCTGTCAGCGCCTCGCCTTCGTAATCATTGAGAAATTCACTCTCTTCATCAATGCAGATGATAAATTCCTCTTTGATCTCGTCTCTGCCCAGCGCAAACGGATAACGCCGGATAATCGCCGGAATATACGGCACTTTCCATTTGCCGTCTTTATCCAGAAACAGATTTTCATCCTGCTTCAATCCCAGCAGCGCGTACAATCCGAATTTCTCTTTTTCATCCTTGAGAAATACCACCGGATACGTCGGCGCTGCAAAACTGAGTTCGGTTACGACCAATGATGCAATAAACGACTTCTCGGCAAACTTGAACGAATTTACCGGACGTATCTTCTTTTTGCCATGCCTGTTTATATCAAACGGCACCAAGTTTTTGAACATCACATACTCCTTTCGATTAACAAAATAATTTAGGCAACTCTCCTGCCTGTTTCAAAGCCATATTCACAATCTTCTCACTGAGCCGGAATTTCTCTTTTTGCAGTTTTTCAATATGGGTTCCGATGTCTGTAATCAGTCCGATCCGTTTGGCAACAATCAGGATACCGATTAGCCCCATGACTTTGAAACCTGCTCGCAACGCACTTTTTCTGGCTTTTTCTTCATCCAGTAAAACCAAATCAGCTTGTATTTCTTTATTTTCTATTTTTGCAAGTCCGATGAGAACGGTAGAATCGCTTACTGCTTTCATAATCTCAACGCTTCCGCAATGTTCTCTGCTATTTCAAATTCTCTGCTCATTTCATCATCATCATAATCAATAATCGGAACATTGTTATTGCTCAGATATTCAATGAAATCCCATTTAGACAGTCCTGAAAGCTCCGCTGCCTTTCCGATAGAAAGAAGTTTTTCCTGAAAATATTTAAGTGCAAGAAGTTTTCTTGATTCGCTGACAATTTTCTCTCTGGTCAGCCCGAAACATGAAAGCGATAAATACAGACCTTCCGGTAAATTTATAACTGCTTGAACTGTCTTCATTATATCATCTCCTTTCAGCAGAACGATTTCGCCCTGAAATTCTTCCGATTCAGCAGCATTGCCCCGCCATCACCCTTCTGCGTCAGCACATAAAGACCTGCCTTCTGAGCATACTGCCCCACTTCATCTTTCACCACCAGACCGCCCACTCCGCCTATCAGATCATAATCCCGATATTCGGGAAATACAGTCTTGAATTTCGGAAGCATCTTCTCAACAAATTTATCCACAGAACGCTTCTCAAGCTTGTTTTTCACTTCGATAACCAGTACTTTATCTTTATTTGTTGCAACTATATCATACTCCGCAATGCCTTTTTTCTTCACATTTCTCCGTATATCGCTGAATATCAGCTCCTGTTCCTTAAACAGATACGGTATGTTACGATAAAATAAATCCTCTCCGATCTGTCCCTGCACTATACCCATTTCCGAAAGCTCCTGATGAACTTTCGCCATCTTATCACTGAGTTCTTTGCTGGTCTCTTTCAGACTTCTGCTGAGATCTTCCTGAATTTCTTCTATTCTCCTGCCGAGATAGTCAGCAAACTCTTTCAGATAACGGGTTTCCTCATCCGCTTTCCTACGGGACTCTCTCATATCCCGCATTTCCTCATCCGCCCTCTTACGGGACTCCCGCATTTCCTCATCCGCTCTCTTACGGGACTCTCTCATTTCCCGCATTTCCTTATCCGCTCGCTTACGCGCTTCCCTGTTCTCCTGAACAAAAAGCTCCAA
>DYRC01000018.1:0-1995 GCA_020718925.1 Desulfonema limicola | reverse complement strand
TCCCTGTTCTCCTGAACAAAAAGCTCCAAAGCCCTTTCAATCCGATCTAATCGTCCTTCCATTCCTGCCACTCCTTTATCCATTCTATATTTTCTTCACTGCTTATTCCCAACTCTATAAATAATTCTTCACGTTGCTGAAATTTTTTGTCCAGTCTGCGCTTTTCCGCCGCTCTCCTTCTCCGAATCTCCTTTTCACTCAAAGTCCGTTCATCTATTTTCTTGGGCGGTCTCCCTCTCCTTTTCGCGGGGCTTATTCCCAAATATATAAACAGGTCTTCAAGCGTCTTTTTCTGAAACAGCGTTTCCATACGCTCACCTCCTCACAAAAAAATACAGGGGCAAAAACTTCTCGCCCCTGTATCCTATCACTATGTCATGCTTCCGGCAAGAGCCGAAAATATATATACCTACTTACCTAACCCCCCTGCCCCCCTTCCCTGAAAGGGAAGGGGGGAGGACACCCCCTCTCCTTTTAGGGGAGGGGGCTGGGGGGTGGGGTTACATGGTTAAGCCTGTGCTTCATCAAACGTGTATGCTTCCGCATCCAGCATCGCCAGAACCTCAGACACTTCCTGTGCCGCGTCCGCAGGCGCTCCGGATCTCGCCATCATCATGTCCTGAACCGGAACCTGATCACCCTCGACCGGCAGGAACTGCTCCCCATCCGTGTCAAGATACTGCAACGCATCCATTACCGCATCCAAATCCAAGCTCGCCATAGAATAATGCAGCGTGAACGAAGCCTGTACCTGAGTACTCGGATTCTTTGTTACGCCGTTCTCAAAGTAGTAAGTCGCTTTGATCGTGATCACAAAGTCCTGAGATGTCGTAGGTCTGTTTGCCAAATCAGTACCGAAATTCATTGACCACAACGAATTACTTGTACTCTCAAAATGCAGCCAGCCTGCAGGCTCGACTCCGATTACAGCATTCCCATTGAAAGCTTCTGTCGGCCACGCATAAGCCGATTCAACCTTCACCGATGTAGCACCCGGGAACAACGTATCCGGTATCTTATACACAAACGTCTTGGTTGACAACAGCGTAGCAGGCGGGATAGTGCCTATCGGAGCATATCCCTGATCCGGCATGTCATTTACCTTAACCTGAATCCAAACATCACGATGCCCGCCGCTTACTGAGCCGCCAACACCGCTGGTAAAGGTAGAATCATACAGCTTCACTTGCAGAACATACGCATCTCTGGCTTCAAAATCCAAGCCCGCCGTTGACGCAACCTGAAGCGCCAGCTTAGTCCCGGAAGAATTGCCTATGCCATCTGCCGGAGTCTGTACCAGCTTGAAGAGCGGATTGCCTGCGGTATCATAATTCGCCCCGCTTGATACAATGTACGAACCGGAATAGCCGCCATCTGTATAATAACCCGTTGTCTCATAGAACGAATTATAACTCGCGCCATACGGCGTAGCGGTAGTACCGTCACCATCAGTTGCGATATAACCCTTTTCGCCTAATGTTGACGTAGTATAAACACTGCCCGTAACATTCTCATTTACCCAGAATACCTGGTTATCGTAAACCGGCGGAGAATTTTTATCCGCTGCCGTGATACCGAATACCCAAGGATTACCGGATGTCGCATAGTTGAGCGTATTACCCGTTGTCGCATAGCTGACATTCTCTCCGTCAGATACCGTGAAGGTAAATTGATCCTTCAACAGAGCCTGCTCACCACCGTCATGCTGATACGCGAGCTGCCCGTAAGTGCCGGTGCCGCTGATAGAGGCGTTGTAGAACTTTGAATTTGCGCTCAGTAACGTATCCGGACCCGCATCAAAAACACCGTTCTTGTCATAATCAATAAACAGCGTGCCGTTGCTCGGCGCGGTTACTACTGTGTACTCCAACAGATCAAAGTTCTGAACATTCGCGCCCAGACTCATCTGATCTATGTCTTTAAAATACAGATTACCCCATGTAATCGCAACATAGCTGCCCTGAGTCAAGTTGACACCGGCATCCGTAAAGCCTT
>DYRC01000202.1 GCA_020718925.1 Desulfonema limicola | reverse complement strand
TATGTCTGATACATTAAGAACATTCATTGCATTCAAGCTGCCGGAAAATATCATATCCCATCTTCATAACATTCAGAAGGGTTTGAAATCTTTCGGATTCAGGATAGGCTGGGTTGTGCCGGAAAATATTCATCTGACGCTGAAATTTCTGGGAGAAATTCCGAAATCCGAAATAGAGAATGTAAGTCAGGCAATGACTGAAACGGCGAAACAATACGAGCCAATGTCTTTTACGGCAAAAGGACTCGGTGTTTTTCCGACCATCAAACGTCCGCGTGTTTTATGGGTCGGTCTTAAAGGCGATACATATTCTCTGATTCAACTGCAAAAAACGCTGGAAGAAAATCTTGAGTTCATCGGATTTCCTAAAGAAGACAGAAGCTTCAAGGCGCACCTGACATTAGGCAGGGCAAAGGGTGAGATTGATCCCAAACAATTGCTTGAGGCAATAGATAAATTTTCATCTCTTGAATCCGAAAGCTTTGCCGCTGACCGGCTGATTCTATTCAGAAGCGAGCTTAAACCGGGCGGCGCGGTTTATACGGAATTGAACAGTATTGCGTTGTCAGGATAAAAAGATGCTTGCGACAAAAAAAAACTGAAACTTTTGAAAAAAAATGATGCTTCAGAATGAGCGATGAGAGGCGGGAAATATAAAATTTGAATAATCAGGAAAAAAGAACCAGTTACGATGATGTGCCGTATGAAAGTCATGCGTTTGCACAAAGCCATCCGGATCGGCTTGCCACGATAGGGCGATTATTCGGAATGACGCCCGCGCCGGTCAATCGCTGCCGGGTGTTGGAATTGGGCGCGGCAAGCGGCGGCAATCTGATTCCTATGGCATTTTATCTGCCGGAATGCGAATTTGTCGGCATTGATCAGTCCGGCTATCAGGCGCAGGCGGGGCAAAATGTCATCCGGGATTTGGGATTGAAAAATATCCGCCTTGAACATGCAGACATCATGGATATAGACACTTCATGGGGAATGTTTGACTACATTTTGTGTCATGGGGTCTATTCATGGGTGCCGGATATTGTTCGGGATAAAATCATGATCATTGCTTCGGCAAATCTTGCGCCCCAGGGAATTGCATATATCAGCTACAATACTTATCCGGGCTGGCATCTGCATGAAACCTTCCGCTATGCCATGCTGTATCACACCAAAAGCATCCGGGAACCCTGGGATCGGGTGCGCCGTGCCAAAGAATTGATAGATGTGATGATACGCCATATTCCGGTTGAAGATAATCCTTACGCGCTTCACATCAGAAAAGATATGGAAGTGATCCGCAACAGCAGCGATTCTTCCGTGTTTCACGAGCATTTGGAAGAAGTCAATACGCCGGTGTATTTTCACCGCTTTGCCGAACATGCGGATCGCCATAACCTTCAATATCTGGGCGAATCTGATTTCGGAGATATGCTGACACATAATTTCCCCGAAGAAACCGCCAATGATTTAAGCCGAATCTGTGAAGACGTGATTCATCTTGAGCAATACATGGATTTTCTGCGTCATCGCCCTTTCCGGCGGACATTGTTATGCCATAAAGCCATAAAAGCAGAACGGAATATAGCCCCGGAGCGGTTAAAAGGCATGATGATTGCGTCAAATCTGATGACCGAAAGCGGACAGGTCAATCTTTCGCCGGACGCACAGCAGACATTCTGCACACCCAAAGGAAAAAGCGTTCAGGTCAGGCGTCCGTTGACCAAAATGGCATTGGCAATTTTAAGGGCGCAGTGGCCCAAAGCATTGGTATTTGAGGAGTTGTTTCAGGAGACCATCAGGAGGATCGGAAATTCCCAAGTCCATGAAACGCTGGGTGCGGAGCTATTGGAATTTTACAAATCCGGCGCGATTGAACTTCACAGTTGGCAGGGAAATTTCAGCACCTATATCAGCGAACGACCGAAAATCAATGACTTGGCATTGTATCAGAGCCGGGTAGGATTGCCCATCGTCAATCCCAGACATGAAACCATTGACGTGGATGATTTTTCAAAACAGGTCTTGCTGCTCTCGGACGGTACGCGCACCCGGAAGCAGCTTTCAGAATTGTTGAGCAAACTGATGGCTGATCGGAATCTGCTGGAAAAAAGCATTGATCGGATATTGTCCAGAGTGTCGGAAACTGCGCTGCTTTCAGGATAATATCAAACCTGAAAAATAAACACGCTTTCCCGGAAATGAATTTCCGGTCTATTATGTGTCGTCCCGATGGGACTCTGATTTGTCCCGTAGGGACAGCCCATAATAGCGCGGCAATTTATTGCCGTGTTATGATTCGGATTTGATATAATATCAATGGGACGCTATTGAAAAACGCCATGAATGTATTTACCAGCAATCGCCTTGAAGTATTGATTGATATTCTTGCAGAAATTCTGCAAGCGCCTTTGCCGCATCCGCTGATGCCGGAAACGATTGTGGTGCAGAGCAAAGGCATGGAACGCTGGATTTCAATGGAACTTGCCAAAAAGCAAGGGGTTTGCGCCAATATTCGCTTTCCATTCCCAAATGCGTTTGCAGAAAATCTTTTTATCAGCCTGATGCCTGATGCCCCGGACATATCGCAGTTCGATCCCCAAATAACGACTTGGAAAATCATGGCAATGCTGCCGGACTGCCTTGAGCATCCCGAATTTGCAAGTCTTCAGAATTATCTGAAAGCACAGGAAAATTTAAAGAGATTTCAACTTGCCGAACGGATTGCAGATACATTTGATCAATATCTGCTGTTCCGACCGGAGATGATTTCCGATTGGGAAAAAGGCAGAGAAGACCATTGGCAGGCGATTCTTTGGCGCAGACTGATTGAAGGCAGAGAAAAGCAGCACCGCGCCGCGCTGGGAAAAATCTTTTTGGAAAAGCTCAAAACGATTTCAGATATTTCCCCTCTTGAGAGGGGGCAGGGGTGTGTTCCGCCCCGAATTGCCGTGTTCGGAATTTCCGCATTGCCGAAATTTTATATTCAGTTTTTTGCCGCATTGTCTGAAAAGATTCAGGTCAATCTGTTTCTGATGAACCCGTGTGCCGAATACTGGGGCGATATTCTGACACGCCGGGAAATCAGGCGAATCAGCGCAAAAGCAGTTGACACCCAAGACCTGTATCTGGGGCAGGGCAACAGCCTGCTATCCTCAACGGGGACAATGGGAAGAGATTTTTTTGATCTCATTAATGAATTTAATCCCCAAGAATATCAAGATTTTAAAGACCCGGAACAAGACAGCCTGCTTGCCTGTATTCAATCGGATATTCTGAATCTGACCGAGCGCGGCGATAAAATAATTCTTGCAGATGATGATGTTTCAGTTCAGATTCATTCCTGCCACAGCCCCATGCGCGAAATTCAGGTTTTGCAGGATCAACTGCTGGCGATGTTTGAACATGATCCGGAATTGAATCCGGCGGATATTTTGGTAATGACTCCGGACATCGGGGCGTATTCGCCGTATATTCAGGCAGTATTTGACCTTCCGCCGGATGATCCCTGCCGGATTCCGTTCAGTATTGCAGATCAGAGTATGCGTCAGGAAAGCAGAATCATTGACGTTTTTCTGCAAATTCTTGATTTATGGGGAAGTCGTTTCAAAGCAACTGAAATTATGGATATTCTTGAAGCTCCGGCAGTATATGAAAAATTCGATCTTGCAGAAGATGATGTGAACAAAATTCGCAGATGGGTCAGAGATACCCGGATTCGCTGGGGAATTGACGAGCAGCACCGGGCGTCATTTGATCTGCCCGATCTTGCTCAGAATACGTGGAAAGCCGGACTGGATCGGCTTCTGCTCGGCTATGCCATGCCCGGATATGATGAAAAACTGTTTGCGGGCATTCTTCCTTATGATCACATTGAGGGCAATGAGGCGTTGATTTTAGGAAATTTTGTCGAATTTACGCACCGGCTTTTTGCTGCCATCAACATGCTTGAACATCCCCGAAAGCTTTCAGCATGGGCGGACACGCTTAAATATATCTTGGATGAATTTTTTGAATCTGACGATGATCGGGAAACAGAACTTCAGGCTGTCCGAAATTGTCTTAACACACTTGAACAGATGCAGGAATTGGCGGAATTTGATGAAAAAACAGATATTCATGTCATCAAAAGCTATCTGTCAAACCGTCTTCAGAAAGAAGGGTTCGGATTCGGGTTTATCACCGGCGGAATTACGTTCTGCGCCATGCTGCCCATGCGAAGCATCCCGTTCAAAGTAATTTGTCTGATCGGCATGAACAACGATGCGTATCCTCGCCAATCCAAGCGTCCGGGCTTTGATCTGATTGCAAAACATCCCAAACCCGGAGACCGCTCCCGGCGCAATGATGATCGCTATCTGTTTCTGGAATCCCTGCTATCTGCCCGAAAAACTTGTTATATCAGCTTTGTAGGACAGAGCGTTCAGGATAACAGCGTGATTCCGCCGTCAGTTTTGGTCAGCGAACTAATAGATTATATTGAAAAAAACTTTGAATTTCCTGAAAAAAATATCATTAACGATCATCTTCTGACAAAACACCGGCTTCAGGCGTTCAGCCCGGAATATTTTGAGAAACCCCTCCCCCGTCCCCTCCCCGAAACGGAGAGGGGAGAATCCCCCCTGGAAAAAGGGGAGACTCCCCCTTCCCTTTCAGGGAAGGGGGGCGGGGGGTTAGGTAGCTTTTCTCAGGAAAATTTCGAGGCAGCAAAATGCCTGATAAAACCCGGCAGAAAGAAAATCCGCTTTATTGCCGACACATTATCCGATCCGGAGCAGGAATGGAAAACTGTTGACATTGCCGATCTTTGTTCATTTTTTACGCATCCGGCAAGATTTCTGCTCAACCGGCGGCTTAATCTTTATTTGGAAGATGACGCGGAACTGCTTGAAGAAAAAGAAGCCTTTGATTTAAAGGGCTTGGAAAAATATCTGCTCAATGAAAATCTGTTGGAAAAACGGCTTAAAGGATTTGATCTGGATGATTTTTTTGCGATAAAAACGGCTGCCGGAGAATTGCCGCACGGAACAGTCGGCGAATGTGCGTATCGGCAATTCGGAAAAGAGGTGGAAGGTTTTGCGGACAAGGTGCAGCCCTTGATTCGGGCGCCGCTCAGAGAGCCGGTTGATGTAATTTTGGACATAGCTGATTTTCGGATTGTCGGCAGCATTGAGGGAATTTACGGAAATCGCCTGATCCGATTCCGCTATGCCAAACTAAAGCCCAAAGATCGCCTACGGATATGGATTTATCATCTGTGTCTGAATATGACACAGGAAATATCAAGCCTGTTGATCGGTTCTGACTATCAGATTGAATATGCGCCGATGCCGGATGCCAAAAATATTCTTGAAATGCTGCTGCTTCGATATTGGCAGGGATTGAAAACGCCGCTTCATTTTTTTCCTCAATCATCAATGGCTTATGCAGAGGCAATTATCAGCAAAGGCAAATCGGAAAAAGAGGCGGAAGACGCCGCGCTGTATTGCTGGATCGGCAATGAACATAACCGTGGAGAAATCGAAGATCCGTATTATCAGCGATGTTTCAAAGATGAACATCCGCTGGATGCGGCGTTTCAGAAAGTTTCAATAGAAATTTTTAAGGACGTCTTAGGATGTGTTCGGATTGATAAATGAGCTTATGGAATGAAAATCCGACCGGTTCCCAAATAGTTGTCTAACTCAGAAGCTATCTCCAATATCCGTTCAATACATTTTTCACGATAAAACTTGTCGCTTCTTATCCGGTTCAGATTCCCGACAGTGAGAACCGGCAAGGATGTTGGCATATTTTCCTCAAGGATTGTCCGCTCCAAAGAATCTTCTTCTTTACTGCTCCGGTTATTTGTCAGGAAAATCATTCGATGATTCTGAGCAAAACGCCATACTTCTCTGTCATCGCTGTTCACAGCTAATCCGACATCCGTGAACATAAACATTCTTATCGGAATCAATTCTGACCACTCTGTTTTTAAGAAAGTATTCCACAGCAATATCGCCTGACCTTCCATATTATGGTCAATGAGTATGTCTGTCATGTTCAGTCAGTCTCTTTTTCCATTCATTCAATTTATTCCGAATCTCCTTATGTTCAGGTTTCGGTGGAAGTGCCGCTATTTGGGAAAAACGCTGTCTGTTGCGCTCTGACCAGTATTGCCGACTTTTTTCCGCCTTTATCAGTATGTCATTATATTCTTTCTCAATTTCATCCTGATGGATTTTTATATAATCAAGAACATCGGCAGTTTGCTTAATTGTAAGGCGAAAGTCCGACAGGATGACTTCGGGAGGTTCATCAGCCTTTATATAATCCATAATCTGATAAAGTGTGATCCGTGTCCCGGCAACGGACAGACCGCGATTCGTTCTGACAACAGTGGGGTGAAAATCGTTTATTCCTGACATAATGCTCTCCTGATAGCCTGATTTTAAAATTTCTGTTTCATTTGGGACTGAAAAGAAAAAATTTTGAATGAAATTCGGCATTCGTTTTCAGCTTAAACCACAAACGATACGCATGAACAAATATAATAGCGACAAGAAGTCTCGGAATCCACATCCAAAACGCGCTCAATCCGATAGCAACAAATAAAGACGGGTCTTCAATAATCGCATGATTGATCCCCAAAGAGATATGAAGCTCGGTCAGTTCTTTATCCGTGAAATTCCCTTCTTTAAATTCTTCAATAATCACTGCCGCGCCATACGCAATTCCGAAAGCCGCGCCGGTCAGCCATAAAATGCCGAGCCGCTCTTCCACGCCCATCATTTTCAAAAGCGGCGAAAGGATTCTGACAATACGGGGAATCAGATTGAAACTTTTAAGCATTCCCAAAAAAATCATCAAAGACATCACAATCAGGATAATTCTGATGCAAAGATATAGGGTTGCAATGCCCCAGTCTTTGAGCATCGGCATAAACGGCTGCTGAACAGATGCAGATGCAATTTTAGCCGAAGCTATCGCGGATTCATCGCCTAAAAAATATCCGGCGGCGATGGTGGCAATAACCGATGCTGTAAGCCGAATACAGGTGATTTTCACAGAACCGAACCCGGATTGTCCCTGAACAATGCCTTCCTGAATCATGTTGTGAGAAATCAGCAGGAATATCGCAATCAGCGTCATCTGATTGATTGTAAAGGGAAGAGTCAGCATTGCCGCAATGCCGCCGTAAATCCCGGTCAGGATTCCGGCAATCAACGGCATTGCCGCTTCAGCCGGGAGTTCCAATATGCTCATAAGCGGTGTGAGCAGAAATTTCAGATGCTCAAGCCATCCGCTATATGCCAAGAGTTTTGTAAAAAAAGATATGGGAATCAGGATCTTAAGCATCCAGATCGTGCTGCCTGTGCCTTTGTCAATTCCCATCATAAGACCGCTTTTGAATTTGTTCTGAAAAGATTCCATAGTGCCTTCTGCTTATATCCTCACATTTCAAATCTTCTTACGATTCTGCTTATTTTTTAATTTTTATATTTTCAATAGTTCGGACAGTTTTTTAAATTTTAAGTGTTGACAGGAGTTTCTCCGTGA
>DYRC01000201.1:3464-7551 GCA_020718925.1 Desulfonema limicola | reverse complement strand
TAATCCGATCCTGAATCCGGTTCGGACAATTTACAGCCCGTAGGTTCACGCCTGCGGGCTGTTTTTAAATTCTGCGGATTGACGGTTCGCTGTTTTTCGGCGCGGTCAATCATGTTGCCGAAGCATTGGAAAAAATTGATGAAGACCATCCCAAGCATCTTCTGGTGGTAGGCATCGGCATCAATTTTATTGACGTATCCGGGGCGCTGATGCTGACTCAGGAAACAATGCGCCGAAAGAAATTAAACAAAAAACTCTGGCTTTGTAGGATGAAGCATGAGGTGCATGATTTTTCGGAGCGCGGGGAATAAGTGCTCATACAAAATCAATTCTATATTTTTTCCGAAATTTATTATAACATCTTCAACATAAGCAACAGGAGTTTTCCGACTTTTATAAGCACCGAAATCTGTCCGCTCATATTTCATAAATCTCCGTAATCCGGCTTCAGTTTCTCATAATCCTCTCCCGAATCAAGCTGTCCGGCATAAATTCTGCTCAGATAATACAATGCCCGTTTCGGATATGAATCAGTTCTGCGTACCTGCATTTCGATTTCATAGCTCTGCCCGGATTCGTCGGTTGCCATTCTGTTTTTCAGTATAAAATTGATTAAACCGGGTTCACACTATCATCTTTTTATCAAAATGAAAATGCTGCCTTGACGTATGAAGAATTTTTGCGTATTGCAAAGGGATAATCTGGAGAAATTTTAAATTGAAATCGGAATGATACTATGACACATCAAAAAATGACACCTGTTGCCATTATCGGCATGGGATGCTTTTTTCCAAAGTCTCCGGGACTTAAAGAATATTGGCGGCTCCTGTTTCACGGAGAGGACGCCATTACCGAAGTGCCGGAAACGCATTGGTCAGCAGAGGATTATTTTGACAATGATCCCAAGCGTCCCGATCACGTCTATTGTAAGCGGGGCGGTTTTTTATCGCCAATTCCCTTTGATCCTTCGGAATTTGGCATTCCGCCCGCATCTCTTGAAGCTACGGACACTTCCCAACTGCTTGCGCTGACTGCGGCAAAACGCGCATTGGAAGACGCAGGATACGGCGAGAGCCGAGAGTTTGACCGGGATAAGGTCAGCGTAGTTCTCGGCGTAACCGGAACACAGGAATTGGTGATTCCGCTGAGCGCAAGACTCGGACATCCAAAATGGCGCAAAGCCCTGAAAGATGCCGGCATTCCGCCGGATAAAGCTGAAGAAGTGATTGAGCGCATCGGAGAGGCGTATGTGCCTTGGCAGGAAAATTCTTTTCCGGGGCTGCTGGGCAATGTGGTTGCCGGAAGAATCTGCAACCGCCTTGATTTGGGCGGGACAAACTGCGTGGTGGATGCGGCATGCGCCAGTTCCATGAGCGCGATTCATCTGGCATTGCTCGAACTGATTTCCGGACGGTCAGATATGGTGGTCAGCGGGGGCGTGGATGCGTTGAACGACATTTTCATGCACACCTGTTTTGCCAAAACCATGATTTTATCGCCCACCGGAAATGCCAAGCCTTTTTCCAAAGATGCGGATGGCACAATTCTGGGCGAAGGGCTGGGGCTGTTGGTTTTGAAGCGGCTTGACGATGCACAGCGGGACGGCGATAAAATTTATGCGGTCATCAAAGGACTTGGCTCATCCAGCGATGGCAAATCCCAAAGCATTTACGCGCCCCGAAAAGAAGGGCAGGTGAAAGCCCTCCGCAAAGCTTACGATATGGCGGAGATTTCTCCCAAAACCATTGAACTGATTGAAGCGCACGGAACCGGAACACGGGTCGGAGATGCGGTAGAATTTAACGGATTGAAAGAAATTTTTGCTGATCACGCCGGGACATGCGCTATCGGCTCCGTAAAATCCATGATCGGACACACCAAAGCCGCCGCAGGCGCAGCCGGACTCCTTAAAGCCGTATTATCATTGTATCATAAGGTGCTGCCGCCGACGCTCAAAGCGGATGAGCCTGATCCGAATCTGGGCATTGAGCAAAGCCCGTTTTACCTGAACCCCGAAACCCGCCCCTGGTTTTCCCGAAAAGATCATCCGCGCCGCTCAGGGGTCAGCGCATTCGGATTCGGCGGCAGCAATTTTCATGCGGTTTTGGAAGAATACGATTCTGCAAAGCAGGAAATTGCATGGGACGGCTCTGTGGAAATCATTGCTTTTTCCGCGTCAACTCAGAAAGATTTGGCAAACACAGTTCAAACATTTCATCGTGAAACAGACGGCATTTCCGAACAGGAATTTTCTGCTAAGGCATATCAGAGCCGTCAGATATTTTCTGCTGACGCACCTCATCGGATGCTTCTGGTTTTTGAGCAACATGATGATAAGAGCAAAATTTTCACAGACGCATTGACCGCGCTTGAAACAAAGAAAAACGAAGCATCGTGGGCTATCGGCAATATCTTTTACAGTTCCGAAAAACCGGGAAAAATGGCGTTTATTTTTCCGGGGCAGGGAAGCCAATATGTCAACATGGGCAAGGACGTAACTTGTTTTTTCCCGCAGGCATTTGAGTTTTTGGAAAATGCCAATGAAAAAATTGATTTGCCGGAGCGTCTGACAGATTTTATCTATCCGATTCCTGCCAAAACTGCTGAAGAAAAAGCAGTACAGGAAGAACGGCTTCGCTCCACCGATATTGCCCAGCCAGCTATCGGCGCGGTCAGTACGGCAATGTTCAAAGTACTGGAATGGTTCGGATTGAATCCTGAAGTGGTTTTGGGGCATAGCTATGGCGAACTGTGCGCCCTGTATGCGGCAGGCAGATTGGATGAAGATACGTTTTTTGAACTCTCCGAGCTTCGGGGAAAGCTGATGGCAGAAGCCAGCCGGAAAAATGCCGGAACCATGCTGGCAGTCAAAGCCCCGCTTGAAAAAATTGAGCAGATGATTGAAGAGGAAAAGCTTGATCTGGTGCTTGCCAACCGCAACAGTCCGGATCAGGGCGTGTTGTCCGGTTCTTTTGAAGCCATTGCTCAGGCGGAGGCAGCTTGCAAGAAACGCGGCTTTGGCACAAAACGGCTGCCGGTATCTGCGGCATTTCACAGCCTTCTGATGAAAGACGCATGGAAAATTTTCACAGAAGCCCTTAAAAAGATTAAGATTCTGCCATCTCATGTGTCTGTGTTGTCCAATGTCAGCGCGAAAGAATATCCTGATGATGCGGAGGGCGTGAAAAAGCTGCTTGGGGATCAGATACTCAGTCCTGTGGATTTTGTAAATGAAATCAAATATCTGTTTAATCTCGGCATCCGTACTTTTGTAGAAGTGGGACCCAAAACCGTGCTGACCGGGTTGATAAAATCCGTTCTCAAAGGGCTTGAGCATCAGGCTTTGTCAATGGACGCTTCTTCCGGCAGGCGATTCGGCATTGCCGATCTGGCAAGATTGTTGTGTCATATCGCTGCGTTGGGGCATGTCGTTGATCTCAAACGCTGGGAATATCCCGCGCCGACCTCCCGAAAGCAGAAAATGAGCATTCCTATCTGCGGCGCAAATTATCGTTCAAAACAAAAAGCAAAACAATATCCTTTGTCCAAGCTCAAGGATAGTCCTGAAACAAAAGCAACACCCGAAGTACGATTAACACGGGCAGTATCTCAGAATATCGCGCGGGCTTCAAGTGCCGCGATTGACAGCAGAAAGGCAGTGAACACCATGACTCGGAAAGAAATCTCCGCGCCTCGTGCTTCAGACGGGGGACGGAGTTCATCATATTTGGCAGGGGATGCGTTAAAAGCAGTGCAGGAAGGGCTTAAATCCATGCAGACGCTTCATCAGCAGACTGCGCTGACGCATCAGAAATTTTTGGAAACGCAGACCGAAGCCAGCCGGACGCTTCAGCGCATGATGGAAAATACGCAAAGAATTGCTGAGATTTCAATGGGTATGCCGGTTTCTGAATACAGACCATTGGTCAGAGAGATTCAGCCGGTTTATGCCAAAGTTGAGCCAGCGGCAATAATTCCTGAAGTTCCGAAAATACCGGAATTGCCGAAACCGCCAACGAACCTAACCCCCCAGCCCCCTTCCCTGACAGGGAAGGGGGAGAACTCCCCTCTCCGTTCCGGGGAGGGG
>DYRC01000201.1:0-3364 GCA_020718925.1 Desulfonema limicola | reverse complement strand
GCCCCCTTCCCTGACAGGGAAGGGGGAGAACTCCCCTCTCCGTTCCGGGGAGGGGCTGGGGGTGGGGTCTGAAAAAATCAAAGACACTTTGCTGGAGGTCGTCAGCCAATTAACCGGCTATCCGACAGACATGCTTTCCTTTGATATGGACATTGAATCGGATTTGGGCATTGATTCGATTAAGCGGGTTGAGATTCTTTCTTCATTCGAGGAAAGAATGCCGGGGCTGCCTTCGATTTCTCCTGAAATGATGGGAACCCTCAAGACACTGGGGCAGATTGCGGATTATCTGGCATCGGGACCTAACCCCCCAGCCCCCTTCCCTGTAGGGAAGGGGGAGAACTCCCCTCTCCGTTCCGGGGTGGGGTCTGAAAAAATCAAAGACACTTTGTTGGAAGTCGTCAGCCAATTAACCGGTTATCCGACCGATATGCTGTCTTTTGATATGGATATTGAATCGGATTTGGGTATTGATTCGATTAAGCGGGTTGAAATTCTGTCTTCATTTGAGGAAAAAATGCCGGGGCTGCCTTCGATTTCCCCTGAAATGATGGGAACGCTCAAGACACTGGGGCAGATTGCGGATTATCTGGCATCAGAACCTAACCCCCCGCCCCCCTTCCCTGAAAGGGAAGGGGGAGAACTCTCCGCTTTGTTTCGAGGCGGGGCAGGAGGTGAGGTCTCCCCTCTCCTTTCAGGGGAGGGGCAGGGGGAGGGGTTACCCGAAAGAAGAACCGTCTCTCTTGTCAATCTTCAGGCAAAGAAAGGAGAACCTATCCGTCTCCCTTTTGATAAAACGCTTCTCATAGCTGATGATAAGAGCGGGCTGGGCGAATCTCTTGTTGCTGCGTTTAAGGATTTGAAGGTGAATGCCGCGCTTATTTCGCCGGATCAGCTAAAAGAAAACGATAAAATTCCGGCAATATGCGGCTTAGTCATTTTAGGAACTCAGCGCGATCCGAATGCCGCGCTTTTGAAAGACGCATTCCTGCTTGCCCGGAGATTCGGACAAGAACTGATAAGATCGGCAAAAGACGGCGGGGCAGTGTTTGCCACGATCAGCGCAATGGACGGCGGATTCGGATTCAAGGGCATGGGCATGAGCGATCCGATGCAGGGCGGGCTTGCCGGGCTTGTTAAAACTGCGGCTATTGAATGGGAAGGCGTAACCTGTCATGCGATTGACATCTCTCCTGATGAAAAATCTGAAGCAATCGCAAAAGCAATTGCCGAAGAAATTTTATCTTACAGCCCGATAGAAATTGCGTTATCCGGCGGACAGCGTTTCACCTTAACCCTTGAATCCGCGCCTTATCCTGACGGGAAAATCGCGCTTGAGCCGAATGATGCGGTCGTTGTCACCGGCGGCGCGCGAGGCGTAACCGCTCAGGCTGCTTACGCGCTTGCTCAACATGTCAAGCCGATATTTGCTCTTTTGGGGCGATCTCCGGAGCCGACTCCGGAGCCGCAATGGTTATCAGCGTTGGAAGATGAATCTCAAATCAAGCGGGCGATTCTTGACAATCAATTCGGCGGACATTCTGTTTCGCCCATGCAGTTGGAAAAAGCGTTTAAGCAGCATAAAGCCAATCGGGAAATCCTCAGCACCATTGAAAAGCTCAAAAATATGGGCGCACAAGCCATATATCGCTGTGCAGATGTGCGGAATGCGGATATGCTTTTCTCCATTTTTAATGAAATCCGCTCAAAATACGGCGCAATCAAAGCCATTATTCACGGCGCGGGTGTTTTGGAAGATCGGCTGATCACCGATAAAACGCCGGAGCAGTTTGAGCGGGTATTTGATACCAAAGTCAAGGGCTTAAAGAATCTGCTTGACGCAGCAAAAGATGATCCCCTGAAATATATTGTCCTGTTTTCATCCGTCAGCGCAAGAATGGGCAATAAAGGGCAGGCGGATTACGCTATGGCAAACGAAGTTCTGAACAAAACCGCACAGCAGCAGGCATTTTTGCGCCCGGATCTCCGGGTGATTTCCATCAATTGGGGACCTTGGGATGGCGGCATGGTTTCATCTGTTCTTAAACGTGAATTTGCACGTCAGGGCGTAAGCTTGATTCCTCTTGAAGCCGGAGCAATGGCAATGGTGCGGGAAATGAGCGGGGATCGGAAAAATTCGGTGGAAGTAGTTATCGGATCAGGCTTTGACATGCCTCAGATAGCGGCTTCGCCGCCGCCGTTGTCTCTTGCGGTCAAGCGTGAATTTGATATTCAGCAACTGCCGATTCTGCGCTCCCATATTCTGGGCGGAAAAGCGGTCGTGCCGTTTGCCTTGATGACCGAATGGCTGGGACATAGCGCGCTGCATGAAAATCCCGGACTTTTCCTTCACGGATTAGATGATATTCGCCTTCTGCAAGGCATTAAAATCACAGAAGAAAAAAGACTGATTCGGCTTTTATCAGGTAAAGCCAGACGAAACGGCTCTTTTTATGAGGTGGACACAGAAATCCGGGACGGTCAAAAGGGCGATAGCGATAAGGTTCATTTCAGGGCAAAGGCAATTTTGGCAGATACGCCGTCTCATCAGGCTCCGGCTTATGTCATGCCGTCTGATATGAAAAAATACTCCCGAAGCATGGATGAGATTTATGAAAACATTCTGTTTCATGGGATAGAACTTCGCGGGATCCGTGAAATTATCAGTTGCTCGCCGAAATCCATGACAGCAAAAATTTCTGCCGCGCCTTCGCCGTCCGCATGGATGAAAGAACCGCTCCGGAGCCGCTGGATCAGCGATCCGATGGTGCTGGATTGCGCGTTTCAGATGGCAATTGTATGGTGCTTTGAAGAAAAGGGCATGTTGTCGCTGCCGAGTTATGCTGCCTCATATCGCCAATATCGCAGCCAATTTCCGACTGAAGGCGTAACGGCGGTGTTGGAGATCAAAGACGCAACCGCGCATAAAATGAAAGGTGATTTTACTTTCCTTGATGCAAATCAGACAGTCATTGCTCAACTTACGGATTATGAAGCGGTGATGGATGCTTCGCTGTTCAAAGCATTTAAAGCCTGATCTACCTTTGTCTCACTTCACTGAGAGGGGGAGGAAAACGCCCCTCTTAGTGAAGGGCAGCGTAATGTACTCAGACAAAATCAATTCTATGTTCTTTATTACAACATAAGCGACCGAAGTTTCCCAGCGTTTATAAACGCCTGATTCTTCGGTTTTCCTACCTTTTCCTTTTTGTCATAAAGACCGGCAGGACTTTTTCCGATTTTCACGAATCTGACCGCTTGTAAATCGTTGTCAGATCAAATCGCTTTCAAACTCACCTAACCCCCCGGCCCCCTTCCCTGAAAGGGAAGGGGGAGACATCATCAGTACTCCCCTCTCCTTTCA
>DYRC01000200.1:1583-7582 GCA_020718925.1 Desulfonema limicola | reverse complement strand
CGGAAAATTCTCTCCGAATTCATCACTGTGATGTATCGGAGAATTATCAATAGACCTCTTGCAAAAGTCAATTTTCATCCAATAAAATCAAGGGGAAAATCTCAGTTTTGAAAGAGGTCTGATGAATACATAAGTTTTTTTCAAAAGGGTCTCTGAAAAGTGTTATCATATTTTTCAATTTTCAGCAATATTCTTAACTATTGCCTTGCCAATTATAACGGAATAGGGTAAAAAAATATTATCCAATCTCTATTCCCCTCTGTAATTTAACACTGAAAGGAGACACATAATGCTCACAACTTACTGGGCAGATACCTATATTGAAAAACAACGCAGTGCCAAAGACGCTATCGGCATGATTAAAGGCGGTCAGCGCGTGTTTATCGGCTCGTCCTGCGGCGAGCCTCAGCATCTGGTAAAAGCATTTTCCGAATCCTCAAGCTTTTTTACGGATATTGAAATTGTCCGTCTGATGACGCTGGAAAGCGTTCCGCTGACCCTGATTGCAACCAAAACCCAAAGCCGGAGCGTCAATATCCGTTCTTTTTATCTGGGATCGGCAAAAACCAAAAGCTTTGCGGAAAACAAGCGATTCATCACGCCGATCAATCTTTCGGCAATTCCGCTGCTGTTCAAAAGCCGCAGACTTCCCATTCATGTCGCTCTGATTCAGACATCTCCGCCGGATGATTTCGGGTGGATGAGTCTGGGAATTTCCGTGGATATTACGATGGCTGCGGCATTATCTGCTGATCTGGTTATCGCTCAGGTCAATTCCAAAATGCCCAGAGTGATGGGGCAGACCTTTATCCATGCCAATGATGTGGATGTGGTGGTTGAATATGACGAGGATCTGATCACGCTCGGCAAACCGCCTGAAACAGAAGCGGCAAACACTATCGGCAAACAGATTGCACGGTTGATAGACGATGGTTCCACGATTCAGATCGCTCTCGGCTCAACATCCGAAGCCACGCTGTTTGCGCTCTCGAATAAAAACGATCTCGGCGTTCACAGCCGCTATATTACCGATGATCTGATGCACCTGTTTTCAAAAGGCGTGATTACAAACAAAAAGAAGGGGTTGAATGACGGAAAGATGGTGGCGAGCGGCGCTATCGGCAGTCATCTGCTCTATGAATTTTTACATGATAATCCGGGTATTGATTTTCATCCGGCAGATTATGTCAATTCCCCCCGCATTATTTCACAGCATAACAAGATGGTCTCCATGAATGTGGCAATGGCGATGGACCTGACCGGACAGGTGGCTGCGGATGCCATGCCGTTCAATTACTTTTCCGGTGTTACCGGCACTGCGGATTTTGTAAGGGGCGCGGCTCAGGCAAAAGACGGCAAAGCCATTCTGATGATGACCGCCACCTCTGATAAAGGCACCAAAAGCCGTATTGTGCCGTTTTTGGATGATACAGCAGTTGTGATTCCCAGAGCAGACGTTCATTACGTGGTTACAGAATACGGCGCGGTCAATCTCTTCGGCAAAAGTCTTCAGGAAAGAGCAATGGCAATGATCAGCATTGCCCACCCGGATTTTCGGGATGAACTTTTCTTTGAAGCGAAGAAAATTGGGCTTTTGGGCGAAGAGCGGACGATGACCGAATCCATTCACGGGGTTTATCCGGTCAAGCTTGAAGAAATTATCAGAATAGATAATGAAGAGATCACCATCCGACCTGCAAAACCTGTGGATGAACGCCGGATTCAGGAGCATTTTTACAATCTGGACAAAAGCGATATTGTTTCGCGGTTTTTTCAGGAAAAAAGCAGCTTTGTCCGCGATGATTTAAAACATATCCTGCAGGTGGATTATGTCAAAGACTTAACGATTTTGGCGCTTGTCGGCGAATTCGGATTCGGAAAAGTGGTGGCTGTCGGCGAATATCTGTTTGATCCGGCAAGAAATATGGCTGAAGTCGCGTTTTCCGTGAGCAAAGCATATCAGGGAAAGAAATTAGGCAAAATCCTGATGAAAAAACTGGCAGAAGCCGCTCGTGAGAATGGCATTTCAGGGCTGATGGCATATACGGCTTCAGATAATCAGGGTATGGTCAGGCTGTTCAAAACCCTGCCCTATAAAGTGAAGACGGTATTTGATGAAGACATGATAGTATTAACATGCAAATTTGACGAACCGTCAGGGAACTGATTAAGGAGAAGTGCAAAGTGCAACGTGCAAAGTGCAAAGTAACGTTTCTTCCCCACAATCGGGAAATTGAAGTCAACGCGGGCGAAAGTCTGATTCGGGCGGCAATGGAAGCGGGCGTTCATATCAATGCATCCTGCGGCGGCGAGGGCGTGTGCGGAAAATGCCGCGTGATGCTTGAAAGCGGAACCGTTGACGGCGGAATTTCGGAGCGGTTGAAAAGAGAAGATATTGACAAAGGCTATCGTCTGGCATGCCGCTCACAGATTTCCGGCGATGTCGTAATTCGCATCCCGGTCGAATCCGGCATTGATGCAAGCGTTCTGAATAAAAAATATATTCCCCGCAGCACCGCTCATATCTGGCAGATGAATTTTGACGAACTCAAAGAGCAGGGGCTGTTCATATCTCCGGTAGAAAAAAAATATATGGAACTGCCGGAGCCGACTCAGCATGACAATGTGCCGGATGTGATGCGGATGATCAATTTTTTAAAGATCAACCATGACGAACACCGCCTTGTGGCAGAGCTTCCGGTGATCCGAAAAATTTCCGATGTGCTGCGTCAGAACAACTTCAAGGTTACGGCGACACTGGCAAGACCTGTGCAGCCCGGACGCAAAACCCATATCATCAATGTTCAGCCCGGCGATACCACAGACCGCAACTATGCGATTGCAGCGGACATCGGAACGACAACCGTGTATGGGCAGTTGATCGATCTGAACAGTGGTAAGGGCTTGGCAGAACAAGGTGAGTTCAACGGGCAGATCAGCTATGGCGAGGATGTCATCAGCCGAATCATGTATGCGGAAAAGCCCGGTGGTTTGGATAAAATTCAGGAAGTTGTGGTGAAAACCATCAATGATATTATCCGAAAAATTATCAGACGCGCCGGTGTTGATAAAGAAGAAATCAGCACGATTACGCTGGCGGGCAATACCACCATGACCCAACTGCTGCTCAAAATAAATCCCAGATACATCCGCCGAGCGCCCTATGTGCCGACCTCCACGATTTATCCGCCGCTCAGAGCGGTCGAATTGGGCATTGATTTGGGGCAGCATGCCAAAGCCCTGATATATCCGATTGTGTCAAGCTATGTGGGCGGTGATATTGTGGCAGGCGTGATGGGTTCGGGCATGTATCGCACCGATGAGTTGACGCTGTTTTTAGACATCGGCACCAATGCGGAAATCGTGATCGGCAACAAAGATTGGTTAGCTTGTGCGGCATGTTCCGCAGGACCCGCATTTGAGGGCGGCGGAATCGAATTTGGCATGAGAGCCTCTGAAGGCGCTATTGAAGATTTTTCCATAGATCCGTTTACTTATGAGCCGATGAATCTGACTATCGGCAATGTGCGCCCCAAGGGAATCTGCGGTTCAGGCTTGATTATCATGGTGGCAACCCTGTTTGAAATGGGCGTGATTGATAATCTCGGCAAATTCAACAGAAATCTCAATACCACCCGAATCCGGGAGCGGGACGGAATCTGGGAATATGTTTTGGCTTACGCGCCGGAAACCCAGATTGATCGGGATATTGTGCTGACAGAACCGGATATTGACAATCTTATCCGGGCAAAAGGCGCGATTTACAGCGGATGTATGACGCTGATAGAAGAAGTCGGGCTTGATGTGAGCAGTCTTCAGCGCATTATTTTAGCCGGAGGCTTCGGGAGTTATGTGGATTTGGAAAAAGCTATGACTATCGGGCTTTTACCTGAAATCGATCCGGCAAAAGTTACTTATGTCGGCAACGGCTCTCTGATGGGCGCGAGAATGAGTACGCTGACCAATCGGATTCGCAAGGACGTGGTGGAAGTAACCCGTAAAATGACCAATTTCGAGCTTTCGGAAACCCCGTCATATATGGATCATTATGTGGCATCGCTGTTTTTGCCGCATACGGACATGAATCATTTTCCGAAGGTCAAAGCGCGGCTGGATGCTCGTAGAAACGGCGATATAAATCCGCAAGTCTGAATCAGGATTGACGGATTTTATAAGGATTCAAGGATAAAAGCAGATGACGGGAATTTTCATTTCATACAGCAGCAAGGATGCGGATTTTGTTTCTCAGTTGAGAGAAGCATTGGTAAATCAGGGCGTTGAAGAACCCTGTCAGGATGTCCGACAATTGAAAGGCGGAGATTCTTTGGAAGCTGAAATTTATCAGGCGATTGATAAAGCTTCATATTTTATTGTCGTTGTCAGCCCGAATATTTTTGAATCCGAATGGGTGAAGAAAGAAACTCGATTGGCTTCAAAAATTCAGCTTAAAAGGAATGCTGAACCTCTTATTTCCAGATTGATTTCTCTGGTCAGCCCGAAGCATGGCAGAAAGAAGCTTAAAATCATTCCGCTGATTTTGGATGATACGCCGTTAACTGCCTTGCAATGGATTTTTCCAAAAGAACCTGCGGCAATCCGTATCAGCACCGCGCCCGGCGGTATCAGCCAAGCGATGCCGGATATTCTTGCGGCGTTGGATTTTATGCAGAACCGGATGTAACTGCGTGCGGAATGCCAATGATAAACGGATTCCGCACAAAAATTATCATAACTGCGATGGAGAAATTGACATGCGAAACATTGTCGGTCAGACGCCCAGAGGCAAAAATTTCTTTATCAGAGAAAATCTGATGAAGCTTCTGTATCGCCGAATGGATTCAGGCGCAAATCTTTATATCGCAGCGCCCAGACGCATGGGCAAAACCGCTATTCTGCGATATTTGGAAGATAATCCGAAGGATGCGTTCAATGCGGTCTATGTCATTACCGAATCTGTTGATAATGCAGAAAATTTCTTCAAAACTATTTTGGATGAACTTTTCAAAAGCGATATTATCAACACCTTGAAAAGAGCCTCAAATAAAGCTTCGGAATTAATTGATAAAATTCTGAGGAGATTCAAAAAAGTCGGCGGCTTCGGCGTTGATTTGGAGTTGGCAGATAGCAAAACAGATTTTTATAATGAATTTAAGATGCTGGTGAAAAAGCTTGATGATACTGACGGGTTGAAAATCGTCATTATGATTGATGAATTTCCTCAGACCGTTGAAAATATTTTCCGAAAAAGCGGCAAAGACGAGGCTATCCGATTTTTGCAGCTTAACCGTGAAATCCGACAGGAAGCCACTGAAAATATTTTGTTTATTCTTACCGGCTCTATCGGATTACCGACTCTTGCCGAAAAAATTGATGCAAGCAATACCATCAATGATCTGAATATCTTTGAAATAACGCCCCTTGAAACCGAAGAAGCAAAGCAGTTTACCTTCTTGCTGCTTGACAATGAAAAAGTTCCTTATGAACCAGAAGCTATTGATTATATGCTGAAAAAATTGGAATGGTTCAGTCCTTATCATATCCAATTGCTGGTTCAGGAATTTGCCGATCAATATGGTTTGAAAAACAAAACCGTCAGCAAAAGCTCTGTGGATGAAGCGTTTTCAGCTATCACAGACAGACGAAATGATGCCAATTTTGCCCATTATTTTGAGCGGCTGAAAAAGACATTCACAGGGCATGAACTTGAATTTGCATCAGAATTTCTGAAACAATTATCCCGGCAGGCTGAAGCAGATATACCCTATATTGAGTCCCTTGCAACTCAAAAACAAGTAGCTGAAAATTATCGTTTTATCATCAGAAGCCTTGAATTTGACGGCTATATTTTCAGAAATTCAAACGATAAATATCGCTTCACTTCGCCGGTATTGAGGCTGTGGTGGGAGAAGTATGTGATTTGAATCAGGATGTAAGGATTTATAAAGGATTGAAGGATAAAAAATCCTTACATCCTTCTGAAATCCTTCAATCCTGATTCA
>DYRC01000200.1:0-1483 GCA_020718925.1 Desulfonema limicola | reverse complement strand
TATGGCATTGCAAGCAATTCAGTTGTATTTTCCGTCAGAAATGTTGAATGCTCTGGCTGCTTCTTATCAGGAAAGCATAAACATGATCAGAGAGGCAGCGGTTCTTGAGTTATATCGTCAGGGAAAATTATCTTCGGGTAAGGCTGGAGAAATATTGGGAATGGAAAAATTTGAATTCATTGAGTATTCCGGTAAAAAAGGAATTCCGTTCATCAGGATAAGCCCTGAAGAGCTTGAAGAAGAAGTGAAACTGCTGTCTGAATCAGGATGCAAGGATTTTGACGGATTGAAGGATAAAAAATCCTTACATCCTTCTGAAATCCTTCAATCCTGATTCAGATAAATGAAAGGAGCAACACATGAACAGTCAAACGCTTGTCGCAAATTTATACAATCCCCACGAGCAAACCAAAGAGCAACTGATTCAAAGCTTTGTGGTTCGCCGGAATGTGTTTAAAAAGCTGTTTAAGCAAATCAAATCTTCGGATATGAAACATCCTGAACAGCATTTTCTCATTGTGGGACAGCGGGGCATGGGGAAAACTACGCTCCTGCTTCGGCTCGGTTATGAAGTTGAAAATGATAATGACTTGAATTATTGGCTGATTTCTGTTGTTCTCAAAGAAGAATCTTACTGGGGAATTACACGCCTGTTCAAGCTCTGGGAAACCGTTGCTAAGGAATTGGAAATCAAAGATAAACGATTTTCAGGGCTGTTTGCAAAAATGGACGCATTCGCTGATAATGACGACTATGAACGCATCATCTTTGATATTCTCATTCAGGAACTTCAGGCGCATTCACAAAAAATGCTGCTTTTTATTGATAACCTTGCGGAGATGTTCAGAAATTTTTCAGATATGGAATGTCATCGCCTGCGTGAAATCCTGATGACCTGTCCGCATTTGCGGATGATCGGCGCGACCGCAATCGTATTGGAGGCGTTTTTCACTTATCAACATGCGTTTTATGAATTTTTCAAAAAAGAACATCTTGAAGGATTGAACAAAGAAGAAACCCGCTGTCTTTTGGAACAATTGGCAAAATCTGAGGCGGAGCAGAAGACTATCCGGCATATTTTGGAACATCAACAGGGACGGGCAGAAGCATTGCGGATTATGACCGGCGGCGTGCTTCGCACCATTATTTTGCTGTTCGAGATTTTTATTGATAATGAAAACGGCAATGCTATCGGCGATTTGGAAAGCATTCTGGACAGGGTAACGCCGCTTTACAAACACCGCATGGATGACCTTGCGCCCATGCAGCGTGAAGTGGTCAATGCCATTGCGCTGAATTGGGATGCGGTCAGCATTGAAGAAATTGCTAAAAAAATGCGGATGAAGACAGATGAGATAACGCCGATTCTTCAGGGATTGGATAGGGTGGAAATTATTCAACGGGCAGCAGCAGATACGCAATTGAATCTGTATTTTTTGAAAGAGCGGTTTTTCAATATCTGGTATCTGATGCGGGTTGCGCC
>DYRC01000017.1 GCA_020718925.1 Desulfonema limicola | reverse complement strand
TAAGATATTGATTTTATTGATAGCGATTTGTGCGATGCACAATGCCGATTCTATTTTTATGATATTCATATTTTGCAAAGTGAACAAAGGAACTCAGCCCCCTTGTTCACTTTCTCCTAAGCTATCCCTTTCGATTCGGTTTCATTACATCTCGCGCAAAGTTCAGCGTGGCAAAATAATCTTCAGGGGTTTCTTCACGGCGGATAAGCTCAACGCTTCCGTCTGTCCGCAGCAAAAGTTCTTTGGGGCGGAGTTTGCCGTTATAGTTGAAGCCCATCGCATGACCGTGTGCGCCGGTGTCGTGAATTATCAGAATATCGCCGTCTGCAATTTCCGGCAATTCGCGTTGAATGGCGAATTTATCATTGTTTTCACACAATGATCCGACCACATCCGCCACAGTGTTTTTCGGCTGATTTTCTTTGCCCAACACGCTGATATGATGATACGCGCCATACATTCCCGGACGCATCAGTGAAGACATACACGCATCCACGCCGATATAGCTGCGGTAAATATCCTTGCGGTTAATGGCGGTCGTTACCAAAGCACCGTGAGGTCCGGTCATGTATCGCCCGCTTTCCATGTACAATTTGGGCACGTAGCTGTTTTTCGATTCAAACTCTCGGAAATATTGCGTGATTGCTTTTGCCATAGTTTCAAGATCAAGAGGCGCGTCTTCGGGTTTATACGGAATACCTAAACCTCCGCCGATATTCACAAATTCAAATCGGATATTCAACTGCCTGCCGATATGCTCCGCAAGTTCTATAATCATCTTCGCGGTCTGAAGCATATAGCTGTGATTGCGCTCGTTAGATGCCAGCATGGTGTGAAGCCCGAAGCGTCTGACGCCCAACTCCTTAACCTTCCGGTATGCTTCAACAATCTGATCATGGCTGACACCGTATTTGGCTTCAGACGGATTGCCGATAATGTCGTTGCCGGTGCGCCGGGGACCCGGATTATAGCGAAAGCAGATTAATTCCGGCAATTTCGGCACTTTGGAAATCAGGGTGATGTCATCCAAATTCAGAATACAACTGCCGTCAGCTTCTGCGAATAAAAATTCTTCCCGGCTGGTGTTGTTGGATGTGAACATCAATTCTTCCCCGCCTGCGCCGATTCTGCGGCTCAACATCAGTTCCGGGATAGAACTGCAATCAAAGCCGAATCCCATAGTTTTCATAATTTCCAAAATTCGGGGATTTGGCAGAGCTTTGACGGCAAAATATTCCCGAAAACCCTTTATCTGTGAAAAAACGCTTTTTAAGCGATCTCCGGTTTCCCGGATCCCGGATTCGTCGTAAATATGAAACGGAGTTTTATAATACGCCGCAATTTCTTTCAATATCGGAAAAAGACGGCGTTGAAAGCCGTAAGACATAGGCATGAAAAAATCTTCCTCCTTTTATCAATCATATAAAATCGTGCGTTCCACCGCAATTGTTTCTTCATTGGAAAGGCTTTTCTCATCAGATATATTTTCGGTGCTGAATAAGGGGATTCTGCTCTCGGATACTTTCCAATCCGTCGGATACATCGTGTTCATGACCACGTTGAACATCACTTCCGATAAGGTATGGGAAGACAAAGCGGCATTTTCATGTTCCAACGCTTTTATCAGGCTTAATTTCTGCTCGGATTTGAGTTTTAAGTCTTCCAGTCCGCGCAGAAATCTGATGACTCTGGCTCGGATTTCCGGACTGGCAGCCGGCACACCGACGCCTCTTATCCAATTCGACAGAACTTTGGCAATAACGCTGTATGATGCTTTCATCAAATCTTCGCGGCTTTTGGGACTGGTGAAAAGCTTCTGAGACTGAATCCTCTCCCGCATGATTGCCGCAATATCCGCCCTTTCTTCCAAAAGCTCAATTTTGAGCATTTCTCTTGCCTCATCCGGCAGGGTAATTTTTACAGCTTTAAGTATTTCTTCATGTTCGGTAAGACGCTCTTCAAATTCTTTCTGAGCTTCTTTCCAAAAAATTCCACTGCCTTGTTTGAAGACCTCGATTAAGGATTCCCCATTTTTTGCTGCTTTTTTTGCTGCCCGGATAATTTCGGGAATGAATTTGTTTGTCTGTTCAAACAGGCGTTCTCCGATAATCGTTTTATACATCATCACAACGATTGCGTGCCAATCCTGAAGATGCAGAATATGCGGCAGATTCCCGAAAACATCCAGCAAGACATCATTTTTGAACAGATGAGACGGTGTGGCATAAGAAGGCGTTCCGCCCAGAAGGGGCTGCTCTATCGTTCCTTTCAAACTGACAGATGTTTCAAAATCAATCAGCCCGACAGAATATTTCTCCGGTTTTGCCAAAAACAACGGCGATGCGGACAAATCCCCCACAATAAATACATTATCAGGCTTCAAATCCCGAATCGCGATTCCTTTTTTTCTCAGCCCGGCTAAAAGTTTCAAAATATTTGCAGCTATACCGGATAATTGGGAGATGCTCTGATTAAAAAGTTTTCGGTGGACATGCGTTTCAACGATATGTCTGTACTGTAACAGCAAGGGAGCGTTATGATGAACAAAATCGTCAAGCAGGGCATTGAGGTTGTTAATAAATGACTCAGAGAGATTTTCCCGGCTCTTTTCCACTGCCATATCGTTGATGCGGCGCAGATACCACTCTTTCTTTTTGTAAGCAGGAACAGAAGAAGACAGTCCGTAACTGGCAATAAGCTGCGTCATCTGTTCATCGCATTCTGCGTAAAGCGTATCCACATTGAAAAATAAGGATGTATTTTCTTTGCCGTATACGCCCTCAAACGACATGGGATCGCCCAGAATATCTATATGGCTCATAATTTCTTCGTGCACTTTGTTCCCGGTGTCGTGCATCTGAGCTATGACATTGCTCAGAAAAGAATATTTTGACAAATCCATGAAAAATGCAAAGCCTTCTCCGATTTTCAGATACTCCTGAAACCCCGGAGACATTCTGAGCCGATTGATACACATATCCTCAGATCTCTCAGGATTTTTTTCTGAAATACCTGAAAAAGAAGGGATTTTTTTTAAAATCGCATATATGCCGGGCGCAATACATATAATGTCAGGAGAAAGCTGGTCTGCAATCCGCCGTTCCGCACGAGTCTGCTGAATATAATTTTCAAAATTCGTGATAGGAACGGGCGGAATTTTAACCACCAGCACATCATCGTAAATCACCTTGAAGCATTTGCTTTTGCTGCCGCTGTCTTCGCCCAGCGGGGCTATGGTCATGCGTCGGGAAGCCCATTTTCCACCGGCTTTGACTTTCAACTCATAAGTCGAATCGCCGTCAGATACAGGTGAAATCACGTCTATATGGTGAGAAGCCCGCCGCTCAACACCGAGTTGAAGTTTGTAAAGGCTTAAAAAATAATGAATGACGTATTTAATCATGCGCTTACCATTTTTTTCTTATAGTGATTTCCACAGAAAACGGGGAACCTTCAATGTCGCTGTATGTTCCCGGAATACTATAATGTCTGTCTGCAAGATTTCTTACAGAAATATCCAATTCCGTGCCTGAAATCATAATATCCTGAATGGTGGCAGTCATATCCAGCATCCATCTGCCGGAAAAAGAAATTTCTCCTTCCCCGCGCGGCAAAATCAGCCGATCCGATGATACATAGCCCAATTTTATAAACGTACTCACTTTTTCAAACGGACGCCATATTCCGCTGAAATTTATCATAAT
Organism: Desulfonema limicola; assembly: GCA_020718925.1. Classification (GTDB taxonomy): domain Bacteria; phylum Desulfobacterota; class Desulfobacteria; order Desulfobacterales; family DYRC01; genus DYRC01. The sequence continues at coordinate 22,429 of DYRC01000017.1, read as the reverse complement.
TTTGGGTCCGATATTATAAGGATATTCAATATCAACATAATGCTTTACCCGTGTTCCGTCTTCCCGAATATAAGAATAGTCATTATATTTGTAAGTTTCGTTAGGACCGTCATTATCCGAAAGTGTCAGATTGGCATACAGATCAATATCTTTTGTGGGAGAAAGATAGGTCTCAAATTCCAGTCCTATGATATTCTGGTTATTCGGAAACGAAAGTCCGGCATACGGGTCTTCGATGATGTGATTTTCTATCCGACTGCTGAATGCGGATAAAGACAGTCCTGCCTGTTTGGAAGGCTTCCACGACACCTGCCCGGAAAAGCTCTTTATTTTTTCAAGATCAGGCTCTTCTGTTTCCAATAATTGGCGGGCAAAGGGCGTTCTGTAAGCGGTTCCGTACAAAAGTTTGAATATCCATTGAGAAGACGGAGACCATGCCGCGCCGGTATTGTAGCTGATATGATCTTTATAGATGTCGTGTTCATCATCTCTCACGCCGAACCAGATATCCGCCTCGCCGATTTTATGCGAATACTGACCGAATACGGATCTGAGTTTGGCGTGATAATCTTCTGTGCTGACTTTGGGCAGAAATTTTTCATTGGCTGCTCCGAGAAAGTCCGGCAGAAAATCTTCCCATATCGGCGCGTTTTTAATCCGTTTTTCTCTGTAAGATACACCGCCGGTAAAAAGCCCGCTTCTTGAGAAAAAAGAGCGATCATAAATGACTTCGCTGTAAAATGTGCTTTCTTCCTGTTTCAAATCCCGATCAATGATATGATATTCGGGTCTTATCAGGCTGTAAGAACTCATAAACCGGAGTGCCGAGTTTTGTCCCATATCTTTCTTGGCTTCGAGTTTGAACATTCTCTGTGGGATGCTTCGGCTCTCCTGCCACACCGGATTACCGCCGGAATCTGAAACCGTGTAAGGGGTAAGATTATCCGATACCCGCCCTGACACGGTAAGCCAGTCCTGAAACGACATCCGTCCGGAAGCTTCGAGATAATGAGCGTCTTCAGGATTTTCTGTTCCGATACGCTGTGAATAGGGAATCGGTTTTTCGCCGTTTCCCCAGAAGTTTATCAGATTTGCCGTCCGGTCGTTTTCTCTGATTTTACGAGCGCTTAAAGAAAAAAACGTATCCCAGTTATCATTGTCATGCCCTGCATTTACATAAAATGCCTGCTGATTTCCCGGCGCACCATAAGAAATGCCTGTTTCAACGCCGTCAAGGTCTTTGCCGGACATAGGCACAATATTGACAATTCCGGCAAACGCATCAGGTCCCCACAAAACTGAGCCTGATCCCCGGATAATTTCAATGCGTTTAACCGAAGACAGCGACAAGTCATAACCCAGCGGATTAACAGATTTGGTGGTATCCAGCCCCAGAGGAACCGTGTCATATAAAAACAGCGCAGAATTAGGAATGCCGCGAAGATATGGCAGAATTCCGCCTTCTTTCGGCGCCATGAAAAATCCCGGTACAAGGCTCAATGCCTGCCCCAGCGTTTCCGCACCCTGAAGTTTCAAGTCTTTGCGATGGATAACATGAGCAACAGCCGGCGCCTGCCACGCGCTTTCTTCCCGGCGGGATGCGATAGATAACACATCAAGGGTTTCGCCGACAAACATCAGCATGGTATCTTCCCGATCTGATACCGGAACATTCTCCGAAGCCGCTGCTAAAAAGGGCATCAGAACAACTCCGATGAAAAACAAGTACTTGGCTATATATTGCATCAGCTTATTTCTCAATCTGCTTCATCAATACCCTGAATTTGGCGCGGGTCAGCCCCAGCAGCTTTGCCGCAAGCGTTTGATTATTCCCGGAAATTTCCATTGCCTGTCTTGTCAGATCTTTTTCCATTTCTTCCAGCAAGAGGCCTTCGGGCGGAAGCCTGAAATGGGAATGCCCGTTGTCCGATGGCAGAGACGGTTTGAGAAAAGACAGGGTTTCGGCAGATATGGTCTTCTGATCTCCGGTCAGAATCACAGCCCGTTCTATCGCATTTGCCAGTTCCCGGATATTTCCGGGCCAGTGATATTTTTTAAGCGCGGACATCGCGCCTTCGGTCAGCCGGATATCGGTGCCGCTTTGAAGTTTTTGCAGAAAATGACTGACCAGCGGCTCTATATCTTCCGATCTTTCCCGCAGCGGCGGCGGCTGAATCGGAAACACATTGATTCTGAAAAACAAATCCTGCCTGAACGCGCCTTTTTCCACCTGTTCGCCAAGATTGCGATTTGTGGCACAAACGACACGCACATCCACTGAAACTTCATCATTTCCGCCCACCCGTCTGATTTTTTTTTCCTGAAGCGCACGAAGGAGTTTGCCCTGAGCTTCAAGCGGCAAATCGCCGATTTCATCCAAAAACAGGGTTCCGCCGGAAGCATATTCAAATTTGCCTAATGCCTTCCGATCCGCGCCGGTGAACGCGCCGCGTTCATGTCCGAAAAGCTCGGACTCTACCAGATTGGGCGATATAGCCGCGCAGTTGACTGCCACAAAACGCCCCTTGCTGTAATTGCTTGACCGATGAATGAATTTGGCGAGAAGTTCCTTGCCGGTACCGGATTCGCCGGTAATCAGCACCGCAGAATCGCTTTTTGCCACCCGAAAGGCAAGGTCCATCACCGCAGACATTTTTTCAGATCGGTAAATCATTTCATCAGAGCCTGCGATTTTTTTAAGCTCTGCTTTCAGATTCCGATTTTCTGCTATGATTTCAGACAGCTTCAGCGTCCGCTCAACCGTGAGCAGAATCCGCTCTTCTTCAAACGGCTTGGTGATGTAATCCGCAGCACCGCACCGCATAGCGTCCACCGCTGAATCAATCGTGGCAAAAGCCGTGATAAACACCACAGGGCATTGAATATCCTGCTCTCTCATCTTTTGCAGCAGGCTCAATCCGTCTGTTTTGGGCATTTTAATGTCGCTGATAACCATATCATAAGCTGTATTCAGTATCATTTCAAAGGCTTTTTCGCCATTGCCTGCCTGATCGGTTTTATGCCCTTTTCGCTGCAACATAATAGAGAGCAGATGCCGCATTTTATCTTCGTCTTCCACAATCAGTATATACGCCATCTTCGTTATCCTCAGTCGTTGATATAGGGAAAAACAAATAAGAAGCTGCTTGTATCACAGATTTGAAGAAAGGAAAATCCTTAATCGAAAAAGCAGAAAGAAAATAGCCATAACTGACAAAAAACAGATTGCTCATCTTTTTCTGTTATTCATGCCCCGGGAGATGGGTTTCATCTAACATTACGGAACCGCAGTGCGATAAGGAATATAACGGAAAGACATGCGGGGTTCTGAATGCCAAGATGGTGAAATAACAACCTCTCCCCCAGCCCCCTTCGCTTTCAGGGGCAGGGGCTTAGGTTGTTTGAAAAGATTTGTAGAATTTTCTGAAATACCGTGTTATGAGCAGAGTTTGGAAAAATTCTGCAAAACTGTCTGAACAAATCTGATTTCAAAAAGGAACCGCGCCATGAAAAAAAGTCTGCTTTCTGTTGTTATCCTAAGCCTGTTATGGTTTATGATCCCTTCGGCTCACGCCCTGATGATAAAAATAGACCCGGCAAGTATCAATCCGATTGATACCGGAAATACATTCAATGCAAATGTCATTGTTGAAGGTGCTGTCGATCTTACCGGATTTCAGTTTGAACTGGCTTATAATCCTGCGATTGTCAGCATCAGCAGTGCGGTAATAGGTAATTTTCTGCCGACTCCGGGAAGAACCGTTGTTCTCATTCCGGGAATGCCTGAATGTGATATTGATAATGATGCCGGAAGCGTAACCTGCTACAGGGTAACTGAGGGTACCGGAGCCGGAGCAAGCGGCAGCGGCACTCTGGCAACGATAACCTTTCAGGTAATAAGTTTGACGGATGATTTGCTGAAGATAGTAAATGCGTCTCTTACAGATACAAAAGGTACGGAATTCTCCATAGCAAATGGAAAGCTGTCAACAGCAACTGGAACTGTTCAACCCCGATACCATATATATTCAAGCGGCACCGGACCCGGCGGAAGTATCACGCCATCCGATGATGTGCTGCCCGGCGGAAATAAAAGGTTTGATATTCAACCGACTGCCTGCTATCACATTGCTGATGTGAAAGTTGACGGAAATTCACAAGGAGCGATAAATCAATATACTTTCATCAATGTTAATTCAAATCGCACCATTCAGGCGACTTTTGAAATAAACAAATTTATCATCACCGCGTCTGCCGGAACCGGAGGAAAAATCTCGCCGAGCGGGAATGTTCCGGTGTTATGCGGGCAAAGTGTGGAATTTATCATAACGCCTGATGACTGTTATCATATTGCAGATCTGATAGTGGACGGTGTTTCAAAAGGTCCGATAAATCCGTATGTTCTGACTGTCAGCAAGGATCATACAATTCAGGCGGTTTTTGCAAAAGACCCTGTGATTCAAGCCAGCGCGGGCGCAGGAGGCAAAATAGAACCTAGCGGAGATGGCTGTGTTAAGCCGGAAGAAGACAAAAAGTTTGCTATTACGCCGGATACGGGCTTTCGTATTCTGGATATAAAAGTTGATAATGAATCCAAAGGGAAAATCTTTGAATATCTTTTTGAAAAAGTAAGTTCAGATCACATAATTCATGCGGATTTTTATCCGACTGTTTTAGGTGATATTGACGGCAATGATGCTGTCAATTTGGAAGATGCGATTTTAGGACTTAGGATTCTTTCCGATATAAACACTGAAGATAAAAAGATATTCCTTGATGCTGATGTGAACGGCGATGGCAGAATCGGTATTGAGGAAGTTTTGTATATTCTTCAGAAGGTTGCCGGATTGAGAGAGTTTGATGCGATTATGGGATTGCGAATCCTTGCGGGGATTGATGCCGGAGACCCGGAAGTTCTGAAGGCTGCGGATATAAACGGCGATGGTCAAATCGGAATTGAGGAAGTAATTTATTTTATTCAGAAAATGTCGGGGATAAGAGAATAGGAACAGCATTGCTGACAAAAGAAAAAATGCCTGATAACGCTCGAAAAAACGCCCTGATGATCCTGAATCGCCTGAATAGCGAACAAGAGACGCTGGACAACCTTGTGGAAACTGTCGTTATGGCAGATCGGCGGGATCGCGCCCTGTTCAATGCGCTGGTTTACGGAGTGCTGCGCTGGCGCGCAAAATTGGATTGGATCATCGCGCATTTTTCCAAAACGCCGTTGGATAAAATTGATCCTCAAATCCTCAATATCCTGCGGCTGGGGCTGTTTCAAATCATGTATCTGGACAGAATTCCGGACTCTGCGGCAGTGAATACGGCAGTTGAACTTGCAAAGCCCATTGCCGCAATTTGGACAGTCCGCTTTGTCAACGGGCTGCTGCGAAATGCGATCAGACATCACAAAGACATTGTATATCCTGATGTTGACAAAAATCCGGTATCTGCTTTATCGGTGAACAAATCGTTTCCCGAATGGCTGATCCGGCGGTGGCTTGAACGATTCGGGCTTGAAGAAACAGAAAAGCTCTGCGATGCCATGAATGTTGTTGCGCCCCTGACCTTGCGCGTCAACACGCTTAAAACAAAGCGGGAAGCGTTGATAGCCGCAATTCGGGATGATGTTGAAAATGCAGAAATTACGCCCTATTCGCCGACAGGAATTTTTTGCACTAATCTGAAAAAGCCGATTTCCGAAATGACGGCTTTTCAGAACGGATGGTTTCAGGTACAGGATGAAGCCGCGCAATTGGCGGTATATCTGCTTGATCCGCGTCCCGGCGAAAAAATTCTGGATGCGTGTGCCGGACTTGGCGGAAAAACCGGTGCAATCGCGCAATTGATGAATGATCATGGAATAATAGCTGCTTCGGATAAAGACACACGAAAGCTTTCCCGGCTTGAAGCAGAAATGACGCGGCTGGGTGTTTCGATTGTGAAAAGTTCTGTTCAGGATTTGGAAAAAACGCCGTCATTAACCGAGCAGTTTGACCGGGTTTTGCTGGACGCGCCGTGTTCGGGACTGGGCGTAATGCGGCGCAATCCTGATATTAAATGGGCAATATCCAAAAAAAACATAAAGCGATATGCTCAGAAACAGCAGATGCTTTTGGAAAATGCGGCAGGGCTTGTCAGAGCCGGCGGATGCCTGATGTATGCGGTATGCAGCATGGAGACTGAAGAAACCCAAGCGCTTATCCGTGAATTTCTGAATCGCCATGATGAATTTGAAATTAAAACAGAGTGTCCGGAAATTGTCCGTCCGTTTGTAAATGAATTGGGATATTTCAGAACATTTCCGCATCTGCATGGGATGGACGGCTTTTTTGCGGTGTGTCTGCGAAAGCAAAATTAGCCGCTAAGTATCCGATCATATATTTTCCGATATGGTAGGGGTAAGCTCCATTGCCATTAAGTTAAGACAGGAATGTCTGAAATTCCGTATTTTATGAAATAAAGACTCTGCGGAACAGTGTTTCCGCCCGGGCATGATGCTTCTTATCGGGCAGTCCGGGATGTCGGCGATGTTCGGCAGATACTGAATGATCTTTGTTATTCGGTCTGATCCGTTATTCAGAAAATGTCAATATATTTCTGATGCCTTTTGAAAAAAATATTGACAAAGTTCGAATTACAGCTTAAAGCACGGTCAGGCAAAATGGTGAGGTGTCATGACTATATGGCATCTGAGGTATAATCAATGGTTAGAGGGGGGGAAAACTTGATAGTTGTTGATTATACGCAAGAGGGAAATTTTATGCGATACTCGGTACTAGATACATTTGCAGGCGCAGGTGGTTTTAGTCTAGGTTTTGAGCTTGCAGGAGCCAAAGTTATTGGAGCTATTGAGATAGACACTTGGGCTTACGAAACATTCAAGTTCAACCACCCCGACGCTACTGTAATGCAAAGCGACATAACATCTCTATCGGATGAACAAATCGTTGATGCTTTTGGAAAGCTCAATCCTGATATTATTTTGGGCGGACCGCCATGCCAAGGCTTTTCAATATGCAATAAAAATAGTGGCGATCCCAAAGACCCACGAAATTCATTTTTTGAGGAATTTATACGAGTTGGTCGTTTATTAAACCCCCAAATCATGATAATGGAAAATGTCCCGAATCTGATTAATGCCAAGTCAGAGAATAAAGAGCCTGTGGTGAATATTATTAGTGATGAACTGAGAAGACTAGGCTATCATGTAGAATACCGCATTCTTGAAGCCACTGATTATGGAGTGCCTCAAATCAGGAAGAGGCTTGTCGTAATCGCCTCAAGAACAAAATTGGCATATCCATTCCCGGATAAGACTCATACCACAAAGAACACTATAGAGTTGTTTGAGATAGGATTGAAGAGTTGCCCAACACTATGGGATGCGATTTCCGATCTTCCTGAAATTGAGGCAAGAGAAGGGGCGGAGGAAATAAACTATTCTAAGCCTCCGCAAAATGAATACCAGAGCTTTCTACGGAAAGATGCAATCAAACTTTTCAATCATAAGGCTATGAATCATTCAAAACGTCTTGTGCAACGCTTCGCTGCAATGAGTTGGGGAGACTCAACTTCTGATGTGCCTGATCATCTGGGGCCTCTTAAAAGAAATAGTACTGAATTTTCAGAAAAATCATACGATCAAAATAATCGGAGAATGCACCCAAACCGTCCGTGCCACACTATTGCGGCATCTTTTTACGCCAATTTTGTACATCCATACAAGAATAGAAATTTTACTGCAAGAGAAGGAGCAAGAATTCAGTCTTTTCCTGATTGGTATGTATTCAAAGGTAAGCCCACAGTAGTAAGTCACAAGCTGTTGCAACGCGAAGGTCGGCTTGATGAAAAGCATCTTTGTCAATACAACCAAATAGGCAATGCTGTTCCGCCGTTAATGGCAAAGGCAATAGCCGAAAATATTTTTAAGCAGCTTGGAGATTAATATGTTTATACATGGAAATAATTTGGAACAAAAAGAAAACCACCAAACTAAGTACCGAGATGAAGAATCACGGCGATATTTGGTTGAAATTCGCGTCCACTATAACCAGTGGAAATCAGCGAATGAAGCACTATTCGGTCCGGTCTCCGAAACTACCGGGGATGACTTTAAAATCATTGCAGAGCGAGTGAGGCTTCTGAACAAATACAAAGAATTCTTAGATCAACAACATTACGCCGAAAAATTTGATTCGCGCTCAAATCTTCATTCTTCTGTTTTGGAAGAGTTCATGTATTACTTGTTTAGAGATATTGTTCGTGGAATTTCTGAAACGGCATTGATCGGTAAGTCTCATTCTTTCAAAGATGTATTTTTCAGATCGCCTTCATACAAGGAAATGGTTAAAAAGCCTCACGCCTTGGTTGAAATTAAAGACCATGATTTTGGTATTGGCGCGAGCGTAAAAGCCACGATGAAGTGCAATGGTTCCGCAATTTCGGAAGAGCATAATTGGGATATACCTGCCGTAGCCATTGAGTGTAAAACATATCTTGATAAAACTATGTTGCAAGACGTTTCCACCGCCGCAGATCAACTCAAGCAAAAAAATCCCAGTGCAATGTACATTGTTGTTGCGGAGTGGCTAAAACTAACGGAGTCAGTAAATCTGAAAAAATACAAAATTGACCAAATTTACATTTTAAGAAAGCAGAAGAATACAGATCGAGAATTTAGGTACGATATCGGCTATCGAAAGAATCCAATTTACGCTGATGTTGTAGAACACTGCTTTAATTCTGTGCGTGAATTTCTTACTGCGGATTGGGAAGGAGGCATTTCTCACGGACTAGAACGTGGTTTCTTGATGTAGCTCTAACCATCAATTGCAGCCGATTACAACGGCTGAACATGATGTTATAATTCCGATGTCCGATTCCGCGCGCTCCGACAAACTGCCCGAACTCCCACGCCTTCTCAGACTTATTTATAATCATCAGACATCATTGTTTTTCAGACAATTTCTTAACTTAATGGCATTTGGGATGTAAGCCCCTGTGCTTACCCGCTTACCCACGTAACAGGGCAACCACAGGGGATTGCCCCCTACGAACTACTTAATACGCAAAAATATGGCTTTGATACGCTTTAAGTTCGATATACAATCCTATGCCGCAGACCTCTTCAACAGAGCGGATATAGCTTTGATCATGTAACAGGTCTGTCAGTTCAAAATCCTTTTCATTCGTTTCTATTTCCAGCTTAATCCGGCAGGTTGAAATCGTGTCCGCATAATTAACCGCCACCAGTCTTTTTTCAGATTGATCTGTCCAAAGCCACGCCGGAATATTCGGAAATGTCGGATCCTTATCATAAGCCGGAAGAGTTTCCAGCAGACGCCACTCGCCTTTTCTGAAAATATCATGCTGCGTAATATGTAAGATTTTATCATAGAAATCAGATATTTCCTGATTTACCGGCTCAAAGGGTTCTCTGCTCAGTTGAACCGGCAGGCGGACGGCTTTTCCTTCAAACTGCCCGTCATAATAAAAACGCATTCCCGGCAAGGTGCTGATAATGACGGCAGCAGCTTGGGATTTTTGTTTTCCGAAAGCGGTGATTGCTCTGTCTTCATCATGGTTTTCAATAAAGCGCACAGATTTTTTCTGAAAATCCGCATCTGCCAGCAGATGTTCTCTGACGGCGTTGGCATCTCCGGTTTTAAGACGATCTGTTAATTTTTTATCATAAGTATAATCAAATCCGAGCTGCTGAAGCTCCCATTCCTTATTCCAATATACTTCCCCGATAAACACAAACTCAGGATATTCTTTTTTTATCGCGGCAACTGCCTGTTTCCAAAACTCTTCTGCCGGTTTTTCATAATTTCCCAAAACATGGCGCCATGTCTGTTCAAACGAATCATTCAGCATCAGCATTGCCACATCGCATCTGACGCCATCGCAGCGTTTGGCAAGGGTTTTAAGGGTATGAATCATGAATTTACGCGCTTTGGGCTTGAAATAATTAACCTGAATCGTATCTTCCCATGCCGGAAAAAACGGGTCTTTGCCATGTGCAAATACCCTGTCAGAATTGGGTGGTTTATAAAACGTAACGGGATCGCGGCGGAGAAAATCAGCATCAGCTTCAAGAAAGATGTATGGATGCGTCTGAATCAGAGAACTGTCCGCGCTGAAATGGTTCGGCACAAAATCAAGAATCAGTTTCATGCCAAGCTGATTCAATATCAGGCGGGTATGCGTAAGACTGCGTTCAGTTCCGATTCGGGGATTGACGTCATATCGGTCAATTGAATAGGGCGAGCCGATCACGTCTTTATCCTGATAATCGCTTAACGCGCTGCGAAAGCTATCCTTAGTCGCGCCTTCCTGAAGACAATATTTTGCAATCGTGCTTTCGCATACTTTCCATATCCCCATCAGCCAGACATGCGTGATGCCTTTGGCTTTCAATTGTTCCCAATAAGACGCCGGAACATCGTCAAGCGTTGCTTTTCGGGAGGGCGTGTCGAATCGTCTCAACCATACTCTGGTATTGATTTCATAAAGGCTGTGATGTGTTGTCATTTCTCACCTATAAACATGTCAATCCTTCGGATTTTTTACACTTCTCACTTCTCACTATCTCCTTACATCCTTCCGTTTCAACTCTCCGACTTCTTTTTTCAACTCACCGATGTCCTTTGTGGCGTTACGCATTCTGTTGCATAAAACGTGCATAATTCCGCGCACCACCTCGACATGTTCCGCCATGAGATCGTATAAAGGTCCCTGATCCAGACGGAATAACTGCGAGTCTCTCAACGCGGTAATAGATGCTGAACGGGGTTCGGGGTCTAATGCTGCCAATTCGCCGAACACTTTCCGGTTGCCCAGAACCACCAGTTCTTTGTCTCCGTCATGCACCTTCATCTCACCTTCGATAATAATATACATCGAGGTTCCGATTTCACCTTTTTTAATAAATTCGGTTCCCTTATCAACGCTGACTTCCTCGACAATGGAAGCGACTTCAATCAGGTCTTCTTCCGGCGTTGAGGAAAAAATTTCAACGTCTTTGAGAATCATCACCTTTTCAATGGTCAGAAGCATCTGTATCGTTCCTCTTTTCCTGATCGTCGCCGAGTTCGCTTTCCAATTGCTTGGCAGTCTTTGCCACCAGCGGGCTGGAATCGTTTCTCAACGCTCTTGCGAATTTTTTGTATTCTTCCTTATCCATATTGAACAATGCCCATGCTGCCATAGAACGGACAATATCGTCCGGATCCTCCAGCTTTTTGATAATATCGTCAATGCAATCGGAGATGCCTAATTTTACAATCATTTCCAACGCGCAGATTCTTGACCATGACAGCGAAAAGACTGTCGGACTGAACGCGATATTCTTCAGATTATACTCCACGCTGCTCTGGGTATGAGAAATCATGTTTGAACGGCTGATCCGATCCAGACTCCGGGGTTCCCGATACTGAAAGAGTGTCAGCGTATTTTTCCGGGTATCTTCATCAGGAATTATTTCAAGCAGCACCTCAAGGCTCTCTTTGACATTTTTCGGTGCCTGTTGTTTATCCTGATAAATATACCAGTAAAATATGGTGCTTAAAGAATCTTTTTCCCGTTTTGTATTCAGCAGGGTAATCAGCGACAACGCACGTTTGCGGTTATAGTTGATTTCCTGATTGAGCGCGTGAACAAGCCGCTCGGAATGATTTTCCGGCAGCAGCACCAGAATACTTTTCAAAATTCTTTTGGCATCCGAAATTTCAGCATTAAGAACGGTCAGAAGCGTTTCTGCTTCTTTATCGTCAATTTCAAAATTGCCTTTGACCAGCGCGTCCAATGCGGCGGTGCGAACTGTTTTATCTGCCACTGCCAGCGCGCCCATCAGCGACATGCGGGCAGAAGTTGCCTGAAATCGGGATAAGATGTTGGCTGCCCGACAGCGCCTTGCCCGCCGTTCTCCTTCATCCATGAGAATATTTTTGAATAATTCCACGGTATATCGCCCGGATCGGGTCAGATAGCCTTTGCTCATGGGAATACTTGCAAAACCTACGGAGTTGATGACAAAATGGGCATAATCCGCCACCTGCCTGTTTTTATCCGAAGTCAGGCTTTGCAGCCGCTCTGCCAGATCATTGGGATTTAAGCATCCTAATGCCCATACCGCTGTTTCTCTCACGGTCGGCTCCGGGTCAGAGAGCGTTGAAATAATCGTATCATAAAACTCTTTGGTGGCAATTTTTCCGATAGTGAACAAGGCACAGGCTTTGGTCCAAGGCGAAATCAGCTGCTGAGATCGGGAGAGCGTCTCTTTCAAGCGTTCATGGGGACTGATGCGTTCCTGCGGAAAATGGGCAATCAGCCGGGAACGGCACTGTGCCAGCGTAATCTCGTCAATCAGGGGGAAAACCATGCTTTTGATTTCTTTATCCTGATCCAAAAGATTATCCATTGCTTCAAGCGCTCTTGCACTTTTGTCTTTGACTTTGATTTCAATATCCCGCTGTGCGGACATGATGGCATCTGTCGGATAAATCATTGCCAGTAGCAGATACACCTTGTCGCGGTTTTTTCTGAACTCGTTTCTTAACGCCTCGATCAGCTTTTCAGCGTTTTTATAATCGCCGATATCCAGCAGCACCGACAGAGTCCACGCCGCATCCTTGATTTCCTGACGGATTTTATCCCGAATCATGGGGCGCTCGGCTTCGCCTGCCTGATATTTGCAGACCACCAGCGCTTTTAAAATCAGATTACGCAGATTCTCTTCTGAAAAATCAATTTTTTTCTTTAAAATCGTAATTGCCTGCTCCCCGCCGATTCTTCCGATAATGCGGACAATCCGGCTGCGGACATGGCGATATTTTTCCTCATCGTCAAATGCTTCTTCCAATGCAGGCAGCACCGTTTCTCCGAATGCGATAATTGCAGGAACCACCGAGCTTCTGACTAAAGGTTTAGCCAGATTTTCCAGCAGAGACGGAATCAATTTGGGATTTTTCAGTTTTCCGGACGCCACAATCGCCGCTGCCCGGACCTCCATGTCAGTGTCTCCCAAGAGTTGCAGCAAGGGGCGGTAAAATGTGGGAAAGCCGACTTCGCCAAGAACCTGAGCAGCTAATTTCCGCTCCGCAGGATATCTTGAACCGATCATAATATCCAATTTTGATCCGGCTTTCATCACGCCTTCGATGCCGCTGTCGCGCAACAGTCCGATCAGCACTCCTTTTCGGATTTCCGTATTTTCCGTTTCAAGATAAGGCGAGACCTGTTCAAACGCTTCGGTCTGTGATAATTTGCACAAGGTCTGAATCGCGGTTCCGATGACTTTGGGTTCTGTTTCAAATTCCAGAAGGCGCACGACATAATCTGCGGCGGAGGTCATGTTGTGAATCCTCAGCTTTGTCAGGACATGCCGGCGCACTTCGTATTCAGGATGACTGAGCAGTTCCGTCAGATGTCCCTGAAGATTTTCATAATCCATTTCTTCAAGCACATTTAAGCAATAAATCACCTTGCCGGGTTCGGAACTTTCCAATCCTTCAATGACGCTCTTGCGCGACCCGTCTTCCATCAGAATGGCGTCGCCGTCAAATCCGCGTTTGCGCTTTGTTACCAAAGCTGTCCAGACTTTTGTATATTCTTCGCGCAACAGGATAGCGTTAAACGTCCATGCCGCTAAAACGCCGATCATCACATATATCAGATGCTCGGATTTCAGATCAAAATGATCCAGCAACAGCAGCAGTGCGCCGGTAACTGCGCCTGATGCAGGCTCTACAATGCCTTCCAACTGCGCCTGTATTTTTAACTTCTGCGCCCCGGGAAACGGCTGATATAAAATACGAATTGCAGGTTCGCCGATGGTGTTCCGAAACACCTCATCCATCAGCTTTGCAATGACAATCATCCAGAAAAAACCGAATATCTCGCTGGGAAAAATTTTGGCAATAATCGCCAGAAAAGAACAGGCAACCATCACCACCGGCACGGACAGCAGCCCGAAACTTTGTCCGTAGCGGGTCATCAGCCTTCCGGCAAAAAAGGTGTTGCCTAAGAAATTCAACACGCCCATGACTGCGGCAAAAATTCCCAGAAATCCTGCGATTTCAGCTTCCGATCCTTTTTTGCCTGCGGTATGTGCATCTTTTTCAGAGGCACCTTTGTCTGCGATTTCTGTTTTATCTGCGTTTACGATTTCGGTAATATCTGTTTTGTAAGAGCTTTCAACCTGATCGTAAAAAATGTAATCTGTAATATAAAATACAACGATAGATAATGCCGCAAAAGAAAACACCAGAAATGAATACCGTTTGTTGGAAAACCGGGGACCTGAGCTTTTATCCTCGTGTCTGTCCTCTTTTTCAGCAGCAATGGCTTCTTCTTTCTGGGTGAATTGCAGATAAATATACAGCAGCATAAACAAGCAGAGTCCCGCGCTGACAGCAGAGATAAGCAAAAGGCTCTGTGTTCTGATAATGCCTCTGTGTATCAGCATTTCCAAGCCTGTGCCGCCGATAACTCCGGCAAGAATTTCGCCCGCGCTGATCAGCCCGAAAAGACGTTTTCCCTGCCGCACGTCTAACTTATGCCCGGCTAATGCCCAAAATTCAAGATTGAACAGGATATGCAGCACCGTATACCAAATCGTAAGCGCCATGATCACCCATCGCTGCGCTTTGTTGTTAACTTCGCCCCAGTCTCCGTTTGTCAATTCCAGCGCGATATACAGCAGGGTAATGGAAATGGTGATAAATCCGACCGTCCAAGCCAGAAGCTTTGACAGCGAAATCCTTTCCCCCATTTTTTCATATAAAAAACCTATAGCCGTCGTTACCAAAGAAGAAATGATATAGACGTAAGGCAGGTCTTTTTTGGCATCGAATTGGGTTAAAAACAGCGCATAAGACGCGGTCTCGAAAAAAACCACGCAGATTCCCATGAAAAAGGAATGTGCCAGCAGAGAAAAGGTAATTCCTTCTTCACCTGTTTTGATATTGAACACTTTTTCTGTAAAGTTCTTTTTTTCGACTTGCATCAATGCTCCGCTAAATCTTTATCTGAATTTTGCCACAGATGTATAGCCTGATCCCTGAATCTCTTCGGGACTTTGTTTTATCTGATGATCCTTTTTTTCATATACATAAAAACTTTCAAAGGATTTGGCGTTCATATTTTTTGACACAGACATATTATCCACATAAATCCGATAGCCTGACACGGGATCATTATAGCCTTTGACATGAACCGGCTCCGGCGTTATCGGAATATGAACACCCGGAAAGAAGATGGTTTTTGTTTTGGTATACGTTCCGGCAGCCATCATCACATGCCCGATCTGACATGCAGACTCCATGCGGTTGGCAAGATTGGTGGTTTCGCCGATAGCCGTGTATTCGAGTTTCATATCGCATCCGATAGCACCTGCGATCACATTGCCGCTGTTCAGCCCGATACGCATTTCAAAATAAGGCTTTTTATCCCTGCGCCGCGTTTCATTGATTTCCCGCATTTTATTCTGCATTTCAATTGAGGCTAACACGGATCTTTCAGCATGATCACTCAGATGAACAGGCGCGCCGAAAATGGCGACAATCGCATCGCCGATATATTTGTCCGGGAATCCGCCGTATTTTTTTATAATCGGAATCATGGCGTCAAAATAGGTGTTTAACGCCTCTACAACCTCACCTGCTTTCAGATGCTGGGTAATGGTCGAAAAGCCTGCAAAATCCGTGAACATCACCGTACAGTCAATGCTTTCTCCGCCCAGTGTCAGCCCGTCTTTTGCCGCAATTTCCGCCAATTCTTTGGAAAGAAATTTTTCCAGTGTTTCTAAAAGATTGAGGCGTTCTTTCTGTCCTCTGGTCATCTCATTGAACTGAATGGTAAATTGTCCGAGTTCGTCTTCCTGAAGCACAGGAACCACATAATCGTAATTTCCCTTTGCAACTTCTTTGGCGCCTTTGGTCAGTTCTGTGATCGGTTTAGTTACCATGCCGCTGAACCAGTTTGCAATCACTGTAACCACAATGACCAGAATAATGCTGATGCCTGCAACGGTTCGGAATACCAGCATCAAAGCCTGCTTCACGCGGTCTGCGTTAAAGTCTATGCTGAAGGTGTTGAAGTGCTTATCTGTGGCGCAGGTGAACCATACGCTGAACCATGTTCCGTATTCATCCACATCAAAGCGGGGCAGATACCAATTATCGGGATCAACCACCGGATTATGTCCGTAACCGCTTTCTCCGTTAAGCGCAAGCTCCCGCCAAAATTCATTATTCTGAAATTCATAGACTTCTCCGATACATGCCGGAGCTTCTCTCCACCATCGCGCACTATCCAATACATATAAAATCGTATCTTTGAAAAGCCCTGTTTTTTTGCCGGAATCCAGCATAATCATAATCTGATTGAGCCTGAAGTCCGCAGCTTTGGCATTTTCTTTGGCTTTGACAAGGGTTCGCTTTGCCTCTTTCAGAATTTCTTTCAATCCCGGCTCTTCTTCAAGCTTTTCTTCCCAATAGCGATACAGGGTTTCCAATATGGAATAATCAAATTTATCCTTAAATTTATCTTGATATTCCAGAATTTTAACCACTTCTTTTTCTGATGGAAGCCGATCATTTTCCAAAATCATATTGAATGCTACGGCGGAATAAATCGGGGAATCATCCATATCTGAAAAAGGTCGGTCATCCTTGTTTTCTGCCGAACTCAGGGCAAAGCTGTTCATTTTTGCCAAATCTGACGGGGAAAAAGCTGCCTGTACGCTTCCCACCATATTATCAGCGCAGTCAATCATCTGATACAATTCCTGCCAGGGACGATACGCCTCAATGGGAATCACGATAAACGCAATAAAAAGAATCAGCGTTGCCGCAAATTTCATCAGCTTGGTTTTGAAAGACACATATCGGGATTTTTTCGTTTTTGGGGCAGCGCCTCTTTCAATCGGAGGTTCCGTATCTTTTATCAGAACGGGCTTATCCGTCTTTTTGACAGGAACGGGCTTATCCTTTTGCTTCTGAGATGGCGGTTTTACCTCAGCCCGAACCAGCGGTTGAGGCGGCGTCATCTCCACGGTTTGGGGCGATTCGGCATTCAAAGGCGGATAGACCTTGAACTCATGTCCGCATTTGGAACAACGGAGCTTGGTACCTTTAGGTTTGATGCGCCCTTCATCTAATTGAAACGCAATTTCGCATTTTTCGCACTTTACAATCATCGCAAGACCTGAGTATAATAATAGTTAAGAAGAATTTTCAACATAGACGCAAGGTATTCAATCTTATGATGAACGAAAAAAAGCCGCTGATCACATCCGGCATCTGTCAGGCACATTGTCCTACCCGATGGTGCTGCTCTGTTCAATGCTTTGTTCCGGTTCCGGTATATCCTGAACAGATTCAAACTATTGAACAATTCAGCGGCAAAAAAGACTTTTATGAAAAAACAGGCTCGGATTACACGCTGAAGACCCGCGAAAATCAGTACTGCATATTTTTCGACGATCAGAAAAAAGAATGCAGCATCTACCCTGTCCGCCCATTCGACTGCCTGATTTATCCTTTTGATTTTTACGCCAAAGGAAATGAAGGCTGGTGGCTTGTCTGGGATTGTCCATATTCTCAACGTCTGAGCCCCGACCATTCTGAACAGATTCTTACTTACTTTGAAACCCATTATGCACAGGAATTTTTCCGGATCTGGGATTATGCCAACGACAGCATTGATCCGGATAATCCCGAAGGCTTTCGTATGTTAAGAAAAATGAATCTCACGCCATACTTTAGGTAAAAGAGGAAGAAGTGTCAAGTATAAATCAACATTCATTCAGACCCGGACAAGAAGATCGGGAAATATTTCTGTTGTTTGAACTCGAAGAGATGATGTATGCGATAGACTGTGAAAAAATCATAGAAATTGCACCGCTGGTAACGCTTAAAGCCTTATCTGACAAAGGTGCCAGCTTTGCCGGTTTTTTCAACTATCGCGGGCAGGTGGTGTCTGTGATTGATTTATGTCGTCTGCTGACAGGACGCCCCTGCCGGATGCGGTTAAGCACCCGGATTATCCTGACAGAATACACTTCCCATGACGGAGAGTCGTATATATCAGGCCTGATGACCGAAGGTGTTACTGAAATTATCCGGAAAGAGCGCAAAGCGTTTCTGTCTTCAAACATAGGTGCATCTCCGTATATCAGCGGGATTATGATGGAAAATGGTAAAATCATTCAATATATTGATATAAAAACTCTGCCTGACCGTATCAATGTCATGGCGTTGGTTAAAGATGCCGATATTTCAGAAACAAGTTGAATCTTTGCTGGAGGATAAGATCGGGCTGTCTGTAAAATCGGTGGGACACGAGCGCATCCGTCATGTCGTATCTCAGCGCATGGCGTCCTGCGGCATGACGGATCAGAGTGCATATCTCGAATATCTGTCAGGCTCGGAACAGGAATGGGAAGAATTGGTCGAATCGGTAGTGATTCCGGAAACATGGTTTTTCAGAAATCAGAACTCTTTTCTTTTTCTGGCGCATTACGTGATGACAGAATGGTCTCCCCGAAATCCCGATCAGGTTCTGAGGATTTTAAGCATCCCCTGCGCTACGGGCGAAGAGGCATATTCTGTTGCCATGACGCTTACAGATGCAGGCTTTCCTTTGGAACGGCTTCATTTGGACGGTGCGGACATCAGCGCCCGCTCTCTGCGTAAAGCCGCGCAGGGAATATACAGCCGGGAATCTTTTCGGGAAAAGGAAAATATCCGGCAGATCAGCGATGCACTCAGGCAAAAAATCCGATGGATCAGAGGAAATCTGCTGGATCCGGAGTTTCTGATGAATGAAATGCCGTATAATATGATATTCTGCCGAAATCTGATGATTTATCTCAGCGATTCGGCAAGACGTCAGGTCATGTCGGCTATCAGCCGGCTTTTGTCTCCCGAAGGGCTTTTGTTTGTGGGACATGCGGAACTGCCGCTGTTTTCCCTTCCGGGCATGACCCGGATAACTCAGCCCGGCGTTTTTGCATTCCGAAAAAAAAGCGGCGTTGCCGAAAAAAACAAGCCATCGGAAAAAGCCGAAAAAAGAATCCGCCCGTCTCTGCCTGCTGTGGTATCATCAGCACCGCTGCCTGAGATTACCGTCAAACTTCCCTCTCCCGCCATTAAACAGAAACCGGCGGAAGTCGGCGAAGAAAATCTTTTAGAACAGGCTGAGAAATTTGCGGATCAGGGATATTTGGATAAAGCTGAGGAGTTATATAAAAAGCATCTGTCAATCCATCCGACAGATGTACAGGCGCATTTTATGATGGGCTTGATGATGCTGGCGATGAAAGATGAGATTGCTGCCGAAAATTGGTTCAACAAAGCGATTTATCTTGATCCGAAACATCGGGAGGCATTGCATCATTTGGCACTGATTCGGGAAAAACAGGGTGATTCGGTCGGTGCTAATCATCTGAGGCAGAGGGCTGTGAGAAGTGGGAAATGAGAAGTGAGAAATGAGAAGTGAGAAATGGAAAATTGTTGGAAGATAATCGGGGTTTGGGGGCGTGAAACGCCACGATGTCCTGAACTTGAGAAGGTGATTCACTGCCGTAATTGCGAAATATTCATTCGGGCGGGCAGAAGACTTTTGGACCGCGATATTGACGATGAATACCGAAGAGAATGGACGGAAATTATTGCTGCGGCAAAAGAGCAGGAGATTGTCGGAACGTTTTCCGTAGTCATTTTCCGGGTCGGAAAAGAATTGCTGGCGCTGCGTACCCAGTTGTTTGCGGAAATTGTCGAATCTGCCCGATTTCACAGCATTCCGCATCATAAAAGTCCGGTACTTAAAGGAATTATCAATGTTCATGGTGAAATTCAGTTATGCGTCTGTCTCAGAACCTTGTTAGGCATCAATGAAAAAATCACCGAGGAACGAAAAATCCCTAAGCGCATGATGGTTATCAATGACGGCGCGGATCAGTGGGTGTTTCCGGTGGATGAGGTCTATGGTATTTATCCGCTTCATCCGGGGCTGCTTGAGAATATTCCTGTAACGGTGTCCAAAACCGCCTCAACCTACAGCCGGGGAATTTTTCAATGGAATAACAGCGATGTGGCTTTTTTGGATGATGAACGGCTGCTGTACGGACTGGCGAGGAGTATAAAAAATTAATGAAAAAAAACCTGAAACAGATTTCAGGGCATGGTGAGAAATTGAATTTGAGCAACGTCGAATCGAGGCTAATATGTCTGTAACCATCAGGGGAAGTTGCTGTGAGTAAGCGGAAGATTATTTATGAGAATAAAAATCATTTAGGAAGGCTATATCATTATGAATACCTATATTCGTCAATTCAAAACCCATTGCGCCAGAATGGATCACGGCGGTTGCGCCTTGATCGTCAGCGTTGAAAACAATCAGATTGTGCATATCAAAGGCGATCCGGATGGATTTTTAAATCGCGGCTATGTCTGCCCCAAAGGGCTTGCATCTGCGGATAAGCTGAAGCATCCGCGCCGATTGAGATCTCCGTTGAAACGGGTCGGAGAACGCGGACAGGGGCAGTGGGAAACCATCCGTTGGGATGAAGCACTGGATACGATTGCCGGGCATCTCGGCGATGTCAGGGCGCAATATGGCGCAAAATCCGTTGCGTTTTGTCAGGGAATGCCCAAAGGATTGGAGCATTTTCTGCTGATTCGCCTTGCCAACATTTTCGGATCGCCGAATGTGGTGGCGGTTCAGGATGTATGCCATGCCCCGCGTGAGATTTCCGGCATTCACACCTGCGGATTTTATCCGGTAACGGATTTTCATCATCCGTCTCAGTTGGTGGTGGTGTGGGGCAGCAATCTTACCGCCACCAATGAAGAAGGCGCGATTTGCAGTCAACTGCTCAATCAGATAAAGCAGGGAACCGAGCTGATTGTGATTGATCCCCGAAAAACCGCCTTAGCTGAAAAAGCCCGACTCTGGCTTCAACTCAAACCCGGCACGGATCACGCGCTGGCATTGGCATTTCTGAATGTGATTATTGAAGAAAATCTTTATGATCAGGCATTTGTAAAAGAGCGGACTTACGGATTTGAAGAATTGGCTGCCCATGTCAGACAATATTCTCCTGAAAAAATGGCAAATATTACCGGCGTTTCTGCGGATTTGATTCGGGAAGGGGCAAGATTGTATGCCCGATCTCACCCGGCTGCGATTTTGTGGGGAAATGCCATTGAGCAGAATATTTACGCATTTGACAATGCCAGAGCCTTGATTTGTCTGATGGCAATCTGCGGCAATTTAGATGTTCCGGGCGGCAATATTGACGCGGATGAGCCGAATATTTTAGGCTTGGGCAGATTTGTCCGGGCGGATCTGATTCCGAATAAAATCAAAGAAATGATTCATGCTCATTATCGGACAATTCCGAAATTGATGACTGTGCCGCCCGCGTTTTTCAGAAAAGCCGTGATTGAAGAAATTCCGTATCCGGTCAAAGCCGCGTATATGCAGTGCTGTAATCCGCTGATGTCGTATGCGGATAGTCAAAAAACCCTTGAGGCTTTGTTAAAACTGGATTTTTTTGCAGTATCGGATATTGTGATGACGCCGACAGCGGCGTTTGCGGACATTGTGCTTCCGGCAGCCACGCAGTTTGAATTTAACGATATCGGGCATTACGGCATCGGACATGGCTGTATTCTTGCTCGCCCCAAAGTGGTTGAGCCTCTGCATGACTGCAAGCCGGATATGGAAATCATCAATGAATTGGGCAAACGGCTTACAGACGCAAAACTTTGGCATGATGATTATGAAAAATTTTTGGATGATGTGCTTGCGCCGTCAGGACTGAGGTTTCAAGAATTTGCTCAGAAAGGCTATCTCAAAGGGGAAGAGAGATTTCAGAAATATCTGAGTTCGGGATTTTCAACGCCGACCGGCAAAGTTGAACTGAAATTAAGCCGGGCTGAGAAATTCGGGCTATCTCCCCTGCCGAAATTTGACACCCCGCCTGAGCCGGAAGATTCAGCGTTTCCTTTAATATTAACCAGTTGTAAAGACGCATTTTATCTGCATTCCTCATATCGCTGGATAGAAAAACTCCGAACGCACAGCCCCAAGCCTGTGGCGCAGATTCATCCGGATACGGCGAAGGATTTTGATATTCGCGATGGCGATGCGGTTTGTATTGAAACCCGATATGGCAGCATCACGCAGACCGCGCAGTTGACGGAAAAAGTGCTGCCCGGCGTGGTGTATGCCGCGTATGGCTGGTGGTTTCCTGAATCAGAAAAGCAGGAATGGATAAGTTCCAACTACAATATTCTGACTTCGGCAGAATCGGTGGGCAAAGAATTCGGAACGCCGAATCTCAGAGGACTTCGGTGCAGGATTTCATATCAGCCATCATTCTCGGAGGGGGTTATCTCAAACTTGCCGCTTT